>DDSI01000165.1 GCA_002343335.1 Bacteriovoracaceae bacterium UBA2394 | reverse complement strand
ATTTTGGCCGATCAATTTCCTTGGCCGGTGGTTTATCAAATGATGGCCGCTGGAATGTTGATTGGAGTCTTAGGAACACTCCTTGCACCGGAGCCCGCTTTTAAAGAGAAAGTTCAGCAGACCTTGGTTGAAGCTTTCTACCTTCCTCTTGTGGAGTTCTTCAAACGTCCCGGCATTGTCGAGGTTTTCCTTTTCATTTTGCTCTATAAATTAGACGCCGTTCTTACGCTCGCTCTCATGACGCCCTTTTTTTTGTCTCTTGGCTTTTCGCAAACGGAGATTGGAGTTGTCGCAAAAGGTTTTGGATTGGTCGCGACGATTGTAGGCGCACTCACAGGTGGCGCCATTATGGTAAAACTGGGCTTGAAGCGCTCTCTGTGGACGTTTGGGATTCTTCAAGGACTCGCTGGAGGATCATTTCTAGCGCTCGCCATTTACGGTCATAACTATTGGCTGATGGCAACGGCGATTACCATGGAAAACTTTTTCGGTGGCTTAGGAACAGCGGCCTATACTGCTTTTTTAATGGCCATGTGTAATCAACGCTTCTCAGCGACACAGTATGCTGTGCTGAGCAGTTTGATGGCACTCACGCGAATGGCCGGAGCTGCTCCGGCCGGATATCTTGTCGAAGCCGTGGGCTACCAAATATACTACGTGATCGCAATTCTCGTGAGCGTTCCCGCTTTGCTCCTCCTGCTTCGATACGATGTGTGGATGTCCCGTCGACCGGACACGAACTAATTTTTCTTCGGAGGAAGATTGGCCATGAAGTCTCGGATGCGCTGCATGAGTCGAGCGTAGATTCTTGAGTCAACGACTCGAACGAAATAGTCCATTCCACCATCGCGGACGGCGTCGGCAATACACTTCCTGATAATAATCGGAATAAATGCGTTTAAACTTCGACTTAGGGAAATCAATGGTGGAAGTTCCGGCCCCCGCCACAATGATATCTCCGGGTTTTGTCATTCTTAGTAATTCTTCCATCATTTCAACGATATAAGGATGGGCAGAAGCCGAAACCGTTGAGTCTTCAAATTCCAATCCCGCGATAATCACCGTGAGAGGGCGACGACATTCAAACCGAGAAATAAAGGTCACGATGTCCGAGCGAAAGAAATAGGAAGGAAATGTCGGATAGCATTCGAATTCCCCAATTCGCACTTCGTCCCGCTCGATATTTAATAAATCCACGCCGATATAAGCGGTGGCCTCAAACGTTTGGGCGAGTAATCGCGGAATGACGGACTGAGACGGCAGACCACAGCCCAAGTCGAGCCACACATGACTACGCGTCCAACTTTTCAATTTTCTGCCAAAATCTGTGAGATGCTTCGCGGCTAAGTCCTGATATACACCTTCATTCAAAGAAAACTTTTCCTTGTTTCGATCCAAAAAAAGCGAAAGATCCGGAAAGCCCCCCAAGTGATACTCTTCAAAATCTTCCACTCCCACGCCAAGAACGTACGGGGCGAGCCAATCCGAAAAGGTGTAATCGGTTGCTTTATTCCAAAAAGGATTTGGTCCAGTCCAAGGGCGTCCTTCTCGAGTAAGATAGGCACGTTCGAATTCCGCTAATCCGGAAGAAGAAGTTAGAGGATTTTCCACGGATTCCTTTATCGCCACAAAACCTGCCACCGTGGTCTGTTTACCTATTTCTCTGGGGAATTCAAGCGCGGGCCCTTCTTCCACGACTTTGGGTGAAATTCACTAAATTCTAGCGTCGTATCTCAAAAATTCTAAAATCTTGAAACGCGATGGGCGTGACCACTTCGTCGTGGATATAGAACTGATACTTTAGGCGAACCTGACGAAGAAATGCCTCGACGATTTCGTCGTCCCCTTCGACCACCAATTCGACGCGTCCATCAGTTAAATTTTTTACATAGCCCTGAAGAGTGGCAAATCCCTGATTCCTAACCTGGCGAACGCCAGCGCGAAATCCGACCCCTTGGACGGTGCCACTGTAAAAGACTTGCACGGTTTTCGAAGGAACCACGATGCTTAGAGGATAAGGGGCTTGGCCACTTCTCACCAGCGCGTTTTAGTCCCGCAGATAATGGCAGGTATAGCCCCCGGGATTCTTGACCAAATATTTTTGGTGGTATTCTTCAGCCTTATAAAATTTTTTAAAGGGCACCAGCTGCGTCACGATAGGTCTCTTCCACTTTTTGGATTTTTCAACCTTAGCAATTACCGCTTCGGCAATCTTCTTCTGCTTCTCATCGTGGTAGAAAATCGCGGAGCGATACTGAGTTCCCTTGTCGTTGCCCTGCTGATTAAGCGTGGTGGGATCATGCAATCTAAAAAAATAGAGCAGCAAGTCCTCATAAGAAAGCTTCGTGGGATCGAAAGTAATTTGAACGGCTTCAGCGTGATTGGTTTTGCCCGTTTTCACGATCTCGTAGGTTGGCTCATTCACATCGCCTCCCGTATAACCAACCTCCGTTCGCGTGACGCCGGGAAGCTGGCGAATAAGTTCCTCCACTCCCCAAAAGCAACCTCCCGCAAGTGTAGCTGTGGCCAGAACTAATTCCCCAATCATCGGATCTTCCATTATGCCGGAGTTTCCGCAGGAGCCGGAGCTTCTTCCTTCTTCTTCGGAGGTGTGAGCTTAATCAGGCCTTCCTTCAAAAGGACTTGGGTCTTTTCATCTCCTTTTAATAGCGCGCCATCCGCCTTGACCACGGCATGACGTCCCGAGCGTTTCTTCAAAATCGTATAGTCTTTGGTTTTCTTTAGCGTTTGCATACCCGAACTTTCTGCGGGAAAGTGAGTTCTCGGTCAAGGGATGAGGGAGATTTGAGGCATTTTAAGCACAAAAAGGTTTTAGTGACAGGGGCGGCAAGCGGACTCGGCAGGATCTTTTGCGAATCGCTTGTAAAGGAAGGCGCGACCGTCTTTGCCATTGATCGCGATGAGGCAGGATTGAGACAAACTCGGGCGACCTGCGAAGACCACCGCGAAGGGAATATTTTTATTCATGTCGTGGATTTATTGGATGAGCCAGCGGTAGATAAACTGCCCTCACTTTGGCCGGAGATAGATTTTCTCATCTTGAATGCCGGCGTGGTTTATGGGGGCGAATTTGTGAAAGTACCCGTGAGCCAGCATCGCTTGACCTATCGAGTAAATGTAGAAGCCTGTGTCCAGCTCACTCATCTCTACCTGCCCATTCTTCAAAAAAAGCCAGAGGCCCATCTCCTATTTATGGCGAGTGCGACAGGTCTATGCGGCGTGCCCTACGGCGCAACTTACGCCTCTTCGAAGTGGGCCGTGGTGGGATTCGCTGAATCTCTTCGACAGGAATTCCGAGTCCAAAAAGTCAAAAATCTTAAAATGACAATCGTATGCCCGAGCACGATCGACACCGGAATGTTTGAAGGAACGCGTCCCCCGCTTTTGATGCCCATTCTAGCGCCCGAGAAAGTAGTAAAAATGGCTCTGCGCGCGGTGAAAAGAAATCAAGTGTACGTTTACGCCCCCCTCTTCGTGCAATTCGTTCCATTTCTAAAAGGAATTTTGCCTCAAAGAATTTTCGATTGGTTGAGCGATCGATTGGGAGTTTCCATGGCTCTTCGATCCTGGGTTGGAAGAGCGGGATAAAGGTTAAAACTAATTAAGGCCGCGCCTGCTTCATCTTCAGCTCATTCGCATCGTTAAAATCGAAACTTAAGCCGAGGGCGACCCTAAAAATTTTACGATTAAAATTGGAAGGATCTCGTTTGAGTTCATCGAGCGTCTGTCTGAAACTTTGATTTTCTGGTTCACGCTGCACGGCTAACTCCAAAGCCTTCTTCGTGCCCTCAAAATCACGATTGTGAAAATGGGAAGCTGCCACGGCGTAATGACCGAAACCGCGATCGGGAAACTCTTCTACCAACCGCTCTCCTTCTTCTCGAAGAGCTTCCTTATCTTGAAAGGCCTGAGTCTTCATCATCATTTCCACTTGTAACAATTCGCGATCATAAATTCCAAAGTTGCGAGCCTCTTGCAGCGATTTCTCCAGGGCCAACATTTTCTCCGACTTCACTTCCTCGTTGGTCTCTTCGACCACGCCTAGAAAGCGGGCAATGGTCATGGCCTTCAAAGGTTCATAAAAATTGGGTTCGAGCTCATGCATTCGAGTGGCAATTTTTTCCATGCGAATTGGATCCTGCTGCGCCAACGCAGAAAGAAGTTTATCGAAAAGAATCGGCAAATCCTCGGTCACTGTCACATCGACATCCTCCGAAGCCATGTCATGCAACATCGCACGGTAAAGAAGCGTTTTCATGGCACAGTCGTCGTACGCAATAAGATCTTCTTCCGCTTTAAATTTAGATCGCTTGGCACCTGAAAATCGCCGGCACTGAAAAGCATAGTCATCATGAAAGCGTTTTAAGTTAGCGGGAAGACGACGGCAGGATTTAATTTTGGGCAAACGAATCGGAGCATTTTTATCAGCCGCCGCTTGAGCGAAAGGATAGAGTTCCACGGCCGCCCAAACATCCTGACAATCGGTTTCGCGCAGTCTTCCTTTGGCTTTGAGAATTCTTGCGGTTGAGTCCAATAATTTCCGACGGATCTCAGCACTTAAAGCTCGTCTGGCTTCGGCTGGGTCTTCTATAGGCGCGGAATTATCGACGGAACTCTCTTCATCCATTTGTTCATGAGTGGCGACTTCTGAATCTGGCCGCGCATCCCGCATTATCCACCGTGCGAAACTGAGCGATAGCACGCTCATCACAATGGCGACCCCTACCAACATCCAAAGTGAATCTTTTCTCATTCGACCGTTTTAACATCTCAGATCGGCCGTGGTCATCCAATTCCCATCTTCGCGTCCTCTTTGCCCCGGGCAGAAATGCCCGACTCGCCTGTTGGATTCATTTTAGGCCCTTCGGGCGGACCAACTCGTTGGCACAAAACTTGGAAGGAACTGTTCGGAGGAACCTGGTATGCGAATGACAAATAGAACAGCTCTCGGAATTTCACTTTCACTCTCACTGGTGGTTTTAAACGGTCAGATGGCAAAAGCGGCTACGATCGGACAACTGCGCGGTGTTGCAGCTTATTTAGAAATCGACCCTATGGAAATGGCGGGAAGCGATGGCCTTCCGATCAGCAGCATAGGAGTGAACCTTTCTCGCGGCGGTACTTTTTATCCCACTGCCATCACTAACTCCGTGCCCAATTTGCGACTGAAGTTGTTCAAAGAAGATCGCGATTTTAAAGCAGCTTCCATTAAGGACACGACCCTTGGCGCGAAACCCATTTTCAGCAAGATCAACCCCAATGATTCCCGAAAAGGTGGCGCCGCCTACATTCCGCTTACAGTTTGGAACAGCGATGCCCACTACTCGCTAAAATTGAAGGGCCGCTGCGATACCGCCTTTCCGGACGTCGGCTGTGCTCAGATTCTTTGGGAAGGCAAAAATGGCGAAACTCGAAAAATGACTTTTCGAGATCAGAATCCTCCCACAGGTTCTGGTCGCATTCACAGCGAAACGAAATTTGGTCGCCTTGGCGCCAGCGTCTTCGCAAAGAATGCTTCGGGCAGTCGCTACATGGGTGCGACGTTCTGGCTTAACGAAGATCAGGTCATTAATATCACTCGCTTGGCTCGACCCATGCCAGGAGAGTTCCGAATCCAGTTTTGTGTGAGCGGTGAAGATTCGACGGGCCGAGATTTAAAACAGGATATTGATCATCTGACTTACGAGCGATTGGACAAGAAGCATGGCTCAGTCGTCGTTCGCTCTATCAAATCGAAAAGTGGAAAATCCTGCATCGTCGCGAACAAGGACTTTTATCGTCCCGATATCTACGAATTGAGTCATCTCTACTTTCGGGTGAAAGCATCCTACAAAGATGGTCGCGTCGTAACGATGGATCATGGCTTAGATTGGGATGGCGAAGCCTATAAGAACACTCAAATTCCCCGAAATTAATCGGCGAACTTCGTTTGACGAATGAATTTGCACTCGGAGATCCTTAGATGTGGATCTCCGAAAGTGCTTTTTAATCTCTCCGCTTTTTCTACTCATTCTAATGAATAATCCCCTTCACGCTTTAGACGTGAAGAGCTTGGATGAGTATCTTTTTCCCACGGGAGAATTTCCAGATCGCACAGGCCCACGGACGGACGCCGTGTTCATCCAACAAGATGGAAAAGTGATCTATGAAAAATATGCGAACAATTACACTCTCACAACGAAACATCTTCTTTGGTCGATTTCAAAATCGATCTTAAGTTTGCTGGCGGGAATCGCTGTGGATGAGGGCAAATTGAAGATCGAGGATTCGATTTGTAAATATGGTTTCGATCGACACTGTGATCTGCGCGTACAGCACTTG
Source organism: Bacteriovoracaceae bacterium UBA2394 (assembly GCA_002343335.1). Lineage (GTDB taxonomy): Bacteria > Bdellovibrionota > UBA2394 > UBA2394 > UBA2394 > UBA2394. The sequence goes on along the minus strand of DDSI01000165.1, from coordinate 12,753 downwards.
CTCGAATGGAGTTCGGGGCTAGAATGGTCTGAAACCTACGAAGAGAATGAATCTCCGACGAAATCCTCCGTCCTTCAAATGCTCTACGGTGAAGGACGTGACGACAAAGCTGAGTACGTCATCGAAAAAAATGCGGAAGCCAATCCTGGCGAGCGGTGGAACTATTCCTCGGGAGATTCGATGCTCCTAAGTGCTGTCATTCATCATGCATTTAAAGACGAACCAAATTATTTTCACCAAAAGCTAGCCAACCCCTTAGACTGGAATGCATTCTGGGAGACCGATCGGAAAAATCATCTCGTCGGATCGTCTTATCTTTATCTAAACGCGCGAGATCTCGCAAAAGCGGGAGAACTTTTCTTAAATTCAGGAAAGTGGAAGAATGTACAAATCGTTACTCCCGCCTGGCTCAGTTATTCACTTAAGCCCTCCACTGCACGGAGAGAAAAATCATCGACGAATGCGGATCCAATCGGCGGAGCACAGTGGTGGCTGAATCGTACGTCGGAAAATAATCCAAAATTTTGGCCGGAGTTGCCCGAGGACACCTTTGCCGCCCTCGGCCATTGGGGACAGATTCTTCTCGTGATTCCCTCGCAAAAATTAATCGCGGTTCGACTGGGCGATACCCGCGACAACTCTTACACGCATCGAGAATTTGGAAGGCTTTTGAAATGAAATTACTCTTGCGTGCATTAGCGCTTTCTTTCGTTCTGATGAACACACCCTCAAGCTTACACGGCAAAGGCTTAGGCGATTTATTTTTAGGTCTGGGCTTCATTGCGAAAGAAGTCTGTTCTTGTGCCTTCGTGGTAGAGCGATCGGACGAGCAATGCGAAGAATTTGCTAAATTAGATTCACTGAGTGCAAGTATCACCATCGACCATAATGCAAAACGAGCTCGTGCCAGCATGCTTTGGATTTTAAGAAAGACCGCGGAGTTCGATCCCCACGCGGGATGTCGTTTGAAATGAGTTATTTTGAGCCAAGTTTGGCAGCAACTCGAGCGGCTTCTCTTACGGCCTCGATGATGGAATCATTCAGCTCTTTCGATTCTAAAATTTTGAGGGCCGCCATCGTGCACCCACCAGGAGTTGCAACATCTTTCCTGAGATCATCGGGAGTGCGCTCAGAATTCAGCACCATTGTGCCCGCCCCTCGCGCCGTTTGGGCGACGAGTTTTATCACATCCTCTTTCGTCATGCCGCCAGCAACACCCGCTTCAATCATGGCCTCCATGACGGAATAAAAATATGCCGGTCCACTTCCACTGAGCGCGGTGACAAGATCAAAATGCTTTTCTTCCGTTATAAGCGTCGCGCCCAACGTATCAAAAAGTTTCGACGCAATCTTCAAATCCGCATCTGTGGCTCGGGATCCTTTGCAAAGAGCGGTGATTCCCTCACCAATTCCGCAAGGGGAATTGGGCATGGCGCGAATTACAGGCCAAGGATACTTCAAAATATTTTCAATTTTGGAGCAAGAGGTGCCGGCGGCCACCGAAATGAGAAGCACTCGATGTGATGAAGGTATCGAATTAATTTTCTCGAGCACTTCTTCAATCTGAGCAGGCTTCACAGAGAGAATCAGAATCGAACTTTCGGAGATATATTTCTCGAAATCGGCAACAGCGCGAACACCCATCGTCTCGACCATTTTTAAATTTTTCTCGCTACGAGCGGAGGCCCAAAGTTGATCGAGGGTACAAAGCTGTGTCCTTACGACGCCCTCAAGGAAAGCTCGACCGAAGCGCCCTGCGCCCAGCACTCCAATGCATTGTTCCTTAAATTGGTGTTTACGCTCCCCCATAACTGATCGTGATCTCCCTATGTTAATCTCGAAGTCGAGAAAGCCAAAGAGAATCAAATCAATCAGCCTCTCGCTGCGAAGACATCCGCGCCCGAAGTCCCCGAATCCCCACAGCGCCGGCGGTTCACGGTCTCACCAATCCGTCCTCCGCCCCGACCCAATCGTCGAACCTACTAAAAAGTTGATTCCTCACTAAGAAAGCTTCGTTAGAGTGACGAAGTGCATTTACCAAAGCTCATTCAAGATTTAGCGTTGATTCTGGCCGCAGCGAGTGCCGTTGCGCTTTTATTCCGTTGGATTCGTCAGCCCATCGTCCTCGGCTACTTGATTGCCGGCATTCTCGTTGGCCCACACATCTCGATCATCCCGACGGTGACAGAATCCAGCAATGTGCAGGTATGGGCAGAACTTGGCGTGATCTTTTTGCTCTTTCTGCTCGGATTGGAATTTAGCTTCCGCAAATTGTTGGATGTCGGAAAGACCGCCGTCATAGCAGCGACGTTCGAAGTCGTCTTGATGACGGCGCTCGGCTACGCGATCGGTTTACTTTTAGGTTGGTCTACAATGGATGCACTCTTTCTCGGAGGCATCTTAGCCATTTCTTCGACGACCATTATTTTGAAATCTTTCGAAGAGATGGGTCTCAAAACTCGACTCTTTGCGAATCTGGTTATCGGGATTTTACTCGTCGAGGATTTGTTCGCCGTCGTTCTTCTCGCTCTGCTGTCAACCATCGCGGTCACGCGCGAACTCCAGGGACTGGTTTTACTTAGTCAGATCGGCACGCTGCTCGCCTTTTTAGCTATTACGATTCCCCTGGGAGTATATTTGCTGCCGAGATTTTTCCGCATGATCCGCCCCTACCTCAATGAGGAAATCCGAGTCGTGATTTCATTGAGTCTATGTTTGCTCTTGGTTTTGGCCTCCACCTCCATCGGATTTTCCCCGGCGCTCGGCGCATTCTTGATGGGAGCGCTCATGGGCGAAACGGCTGAGGGCGAGAGAGCGGAGCGATTACTTCGTCCAATTCGCGATCTCTTTGCGGCAATTTTCTTTGTCTCGGTGGGTATGCTCGTAAATTTGAATCTAGTAGTGGAGCATATGAACCTTGTGATTCTCCTTTCCGTGGTCACCATATTAGGAAAAATTGCCTTTTCCGGTTTGGGCGCGTTTATCTCCGGACAGGATCGAAGGACGTCGATTCAATGCGGGCTGAGTCTAGGACAAATTGGCGAATTTTCATTTGTCATCGCAGTGCTTGGTATCAGCCTTGGCGTGATTCGCCCCGAACTCTACGCCCTGGCCGTTTCTGTTTCCGTCGTGACGACATTCGCTACACCCTACTTGATTCGCTGGGGTGAGACTTCGTCCTATTTTTCGAAACAAAAGCAACCTCGCCGTCGAAAGGCAGAGCCGAAATTGTGGGATGGTCACCTGGCCGAATTCGAAATTCATCCTCACTTCAAATATTCGGGCAAGAGTTTGCAGGAAATCGAGCTGCGGGAAAAATACGGCATTTCGATTGTGGCCATCGAACGCGGCGACCGCAAACTTTTATCTCCCATTCGCAGCGATCGCCTCATGCCTTTTGATCGAGTCATTGTCTTTGGCACCGATCAACAACTTGCCGAATTGGAAAAGTATTTGCGCTCTGAGCGATTCGATTTGAAAGTTGACGATGAAGCACTATTTTCGATCGAGCGGGTTCACTGTAATCGAGATGCCAAGCATTACGGAAAAACTCTCCGGGAAATGGACATTCCTCATCACCTCCATGGCATCGTGCTTGGTATTGAACGTGATGGAAAACGCATTTTGAATCCTCAATCTACAGAAAAAGTGGAAATGAATGACATCCTGTGGATTTATGGCCGAAGAGATCTCATTCGAAACTGGGCCTGGGCCAAGTGATTCCTTCCTATTCTCAGACGAGAATCCTCACGCGACGATTGATTATTCGTCCGTATCGACCCTCTGATTTCCATGCATGGCAAGAAGGCCACCTCACGGGAAAGGGGCTTCACCGTGGAAGAATCTCGCGCTCAAGTTTCAAAAGCGATTTGGAATTTTATCGAGCGGCTTGGAAAGCAGATCTGCTTTATAAATTTGGAATTTTTGAAAAGAAGTCCGGGCGACACATTGGCTATTTGGATATCGCAACCCACATCCGACTACGAATTCAATCCGCGAATTTGGGTTACGAAATTCATCGCCCTTTTTGGAGACAAGGTTTTTGTACGGAGGCCTGTATCGCCCTTCTGCGTTTTTGTTTTCAAAAACTTCATTTCCACCGAATTGAAGCCTGCGCCGATAAAAAAAATCTGGCGTCGGTGAAAACAGCTCTGGCCATCGGGATGAAACGCGAGGGGCCTCGTCGACAGTTTTACTTCAACTCCGACAAAAAGCGTTGGATCGACGACGAAGTTTTTGGAGCATACCCTGAGGATTTCGGCCTGCGCTCCAAGGCGCCCACAGTGCGACTTTCCTTGCGATCCGACCTGCGATTGACTAAGTAATCTCGCTGAGGGGGATCTCATGAGTTACTTGTTTTTAGCGCTCACTCTAACCGTCGATTTGGTTTCGCCGTTTCAATCCACCGTTCCCGGCATCAGCATCTACAACACGCACATTGTGGATACTGAAGGGCAACTTCTTAGAGGCATGCGCCCACGATCTGACAAAGACATTCAAGAACTTCTCGGCGCAAAGGTGACGGACATTCTTATTTTCCGCGATTCTCCAAAGGGCGAAGACACCGTCGAAAGTGAGCTGGCGCTTTTAAGACAAAATGGCTTTCCCACAGAAAGCATCGAAGTCATCCCCTTCAAATGGAAGGGAATTGAGAGCTTTTCAGAGGCCTGTGAACAAACCGTGGATGCTTTGAAGCTGATGCGAACCGTTGAGAATTCCAGCGACCGAAAATTATTCTTTCACTGTACGGTGGGAGAAGATCGCACGGGCTATCTCGCAGGACTCTATCGAATTCTGAATGAGCAATGGTCTCCCAAAGAGGCATATCAAAAGGAGATGTGCGAAAATGGTTACGCGGATGGAAATCCCATCAAACCCGACTGGGTGGTTGCCGAAGTGCATGCCAACATCAGCGTTCTCTATTCCAAAATGGTGGAGCTCATCCAAGCTGGCCAACTAAGTCTGAAGAATTTGAATCGAGAGGTATGCGTAAAACTCGATGGTAATTTTGAAAGAGAAACCGCCTACGGTGCGTGCGAGTCGAGCCCTCACTACGATCCCAGCATACGCTAATTCGACAATCTTCAACGCGCTCCGTCAAAAATAAGGCTCGGCAACGCTTCCTCCATGCCTTTACCTTCAGAGGGGAATGATTTCGTCCATTTCTTTCTTAGCCATGAGTCTTTTAGTTGCCACAGTACCTTTGGAGAATCCGCCGTCACCCGATCAAGCCGCACAGCTCGATCAATTGATGAATGAGCTGGAGCCTATTCTTACTCCCTACATGATTCGGACAGAGCGAGTACGCCAGAAGACCATGGTGTCTCATTCCTTTTCTTCTCGGCTTCACTATGTTGTTGCGAAAGTGCAAACGCGTCCTGGTATCGGAGAGATGTTTGAAGATGCCGTTTGGGTGGTCCTTCGACAGTCAGGCGACTTGTTCTATGTCCCCACAAGTTTTGAGGAGGTTCAGGCGCTCATTCATTCTCTCGATCCCAACGAGCTCGGAGAAAAATCGCCCAATTCCTTTGTTCGAGCATTTTACAAAAATACGGATTGGTGGCGCAAAACAGCTTCGGAACCTGAGTCTTACGAAAAATTAAGGAAAAGCTCGGCAATGTCTGATTTTCCTGACAATAGCTTTTCTAAAAAATTTGAGGGACGCGAAAGGGAATCTCTCACGAAGACCATTGCTTCCGATGGTTCTCAAATTTTCTCCATTGGGAAATCAACTCTTCGTCGCTCTCAAGATGGGGTTTGGTTAGTGAGTTTGAAGGGCCCTCGCAATCAGAGCTCCTATGAGCACGGCCGACTCATACGAGAAATAAAAGCGGATACGGCACTGCCTTATTTTTCCGATCGGCTTCATCATGCCATCGAACAGAGTCCTCTCTCGAGAACCTTTCCCTTTTTGAAGCCGATCATGAACGCCTATGTGGAAATCTTTCACTTTGCTCCGATGCGAAATAACACTCCGGAGGACTTTCGAAAGTTAGTCGAGTCGTTTTCCGCCGGTGCGCAGTATTCCTATAAGAAAGCTTTGAACGCACTCGTTCTCCCCGATGTGGCGCAATATGCATTGGCAAAAACATCGCTCGGCCTTTCCAATCTCATCGGTGCATTTGGATCTCTCCCCACTTTGGGTTGTACTACCTTTCGCGCGGAGTCGGACTATGGTTCCGTGATGGCGAGGAATTTAGATTATGAGGGTGGTGGACTGTTCGATCGACAAGCGGCGATTTATTTTGTGGATACCGAGGAGAAGAATGACCTTCGATATCTAAGTTTTACCACGCTTGGCATGCCCCTAGGAGTAATCACTGGGGTAAACGAAAAAGGAATTTTTGTATCCCTTCATCAACTCACAGTGGACGACGTAAGAAACTATGGAACGCCTATTCTTTTAACGCTCGAGCGTATTATGCGCCGAGCCCATAATCTCAGCGATGCAATTGAGATTTTGAGGAAGACCAAACATGTAGCGACTTGGCGCGTGATTCTACATTCTGCGGAGGAAAGACAAACTAAGATGGTTGACCTGGGAGCTCGAAGCTTTACCGTGAGCAATTTTTCCGAGTGGAAGAATATCGCGACCAATACTGCGGAAGCCGAGGTCATGAAGAAAAAGGCCTATTCCAAGTCCTATCTTTTCGTAGCCGATTCTCTTCTTCGCACTAAAACGCTCGAGCACCAAATGGAGCAAAATGGTCCGCATTTTACATTGGAAAAGATCGTAGACATGCTTTCCAGCACACTTACTTGGAGTGAGGAATTTCAAAAACTCATCCCCTCCACAAGTGTGGGGTCCGTGGGTCGAATGAACAATGTGCAGTCGCTCATCGTTGTCCCGGACGCGAAGGCGTTTTATATCGCCAAACCACCTAAGAACTTTGCCAATTCGATTCATGGAACGTATCGCCTCTACCCTTTGGATTTCGATCAACTTTCAGAAGGCCATTGGACAACAAACGATGAGCACTCATCGATGCTTCAGAACTCCCTTCCAAGTGAACTTCGCAATTCCGTAACCGCGGATGAAGACCTCGTTCTCGCGCGCGCGATGTATCGAAAAGCCGCGATGCTCATCACGGTATACGGGCAATATGAAGAGGCCATCCGACTGATGGAGATGGCCGAAGAATTGCGACCTAACGATTTTATTTATCCCTTCATGGCGGGAATGGCACGATTTCAATATTCCTGGATGGCTGGAAAAATTCGCGGCGATCTTCTTGAGGAGGCTTTTGAAAATTTCAACCGTGCGGATACCAAAAATCCTTCAAAGTATCATCGCCAAATCATTCGCCTCTTTCAGGCGCGCTACCTGAGTTTAAAAGGTCGACATGGAGAAGCCATGGACAAAATCGCTGACATGGATCCCGAAGAATACAATAAAGAACTTACCACCGCGATTTTGGAATTGAAGCTACTCGCTTACAATGTGACCTCGCTGCGTCGGCTCACCGTCGATTACTTCGACATGGATGTTGAGCGCTTCTAACGTAGCTGTTGAATTTCTTCCCGAGACATCACGATGGTATGAAAACCATTAGTGATCCACATCTCTTCGGGCAGGGGCAGGCCGTGATCCTTTTGAAGATTTTTCATATGAGTCCGGTCACTTCCACTCGGAATCAAAGTGCCCGCGATATCGTTGAAAGGATTATCAAAAATAAATGGATGATTGTGGAGATGTGAAAAAAAAGTCCAACCCTCTTGCATCACATCCTTCAAAAGGGATGCTAAAACATTCTCGGTCCTCGGGGGAGTTAACTCGCGATTGCTTCCGAGCCAATAGATTCGATAGCTATCTTTCTTTCTTAGGATAAATGCCTGAAACTCACTAGGGACCTCTGAAAACTGAAAGAGAGCCTCAAGAAGCTGTGCCTCCAAATTTCGCATCGGAACGATCGTACCCAATTTTTCATCGAGGACCGCATCAAAAACCGGAACTTCATTTTTAAACTTTGTTTCAAAGAGAACTCGCTGACGACGGAGCAAATAAAAAGGATCAGTCAATGTTTTAGCCGAGACATCCTCCCGAAATTTTTGGAGAGGAGGAAAATTTTCTACGACAGCCGACTCCAATAAATTTTGTTCCGCAGGAATTTCAACGACGCGAATCAAGGAATGGCCGTCGTCCACAAGTCGAGTTTCACCGGACATACCTAAAATCCCAATCAAGATTCCGCAAAATAAAATCTTCATATTCCCTCCGAAGACCAAAGCTCTTTGAGCGCTGGGTAGAGGGATTGGTACTTTGCAAACTTGGATTGGTAAAGATTTTTCAATTTGGCTGAAGGAAGACGTTTCTGAGCTATCTTGATCGTCAGCTCGGTCCCCTCTTCCAAATTTCTCCACACTTTCGAGGTCACTCCGGCAAGTAAGGCTGCTCNNGCTCCAAGCGCACTCGTATTCTCAGTCTTCAAAATCTTGACGGAAATGCCATAGATATCTGCTTGGAGCTGTTGCCAAATCGGGCTCTTGGCTCCACCACCTCCCAAAGACACTTCTGAAATCGAAACTCCCGATCGCCGCAAAATTTGAATTTGCTCATTCATTCCAAAGGTAATTCCTTCCAAAACCGCCCGGGTAAAATCGGGCATCTGAGATTGATTCGTAATTCCGAAAAAAGTCCCTTTCGCGTTCGAGTCTGGATGAGGGCAGCGCTCACCTTCGAGATAAGGTAAAAACAAAAGCGAGCTTGGCTTAGGGGACATTTTTTTGAGCAAATCCGAAATAGAAGAATTCTTTGCAAATGTAGATTGAAACCAGGTAAGCGACGCGCCCGCCGAAAGCATACACCCAAAGACGCACCACTTTCCGGGGACTGCATGACAAAAACTCTGCAGATTTCCTTCGGCATTTTCGAAGGGGGAATCAACGGCCGCAAAGACCACTCCGCTGGTGCCAATCGTGGCGGAGGCCACACCCTGCTGTAACACCCCCATGCCAATAGCCCCCGCCGCCTGATCCCCCGCCCCTGCACCGACTGGAATTCCCGCTGGCAGTCCCAGTTCCTTCGCCGCGCTCTTGGAAAGCGTACCCATCTGTTCCTGCGATTCAAAAATCCTCGGAAGTAAATCTTGGTCGAGCTTCAGTGACTCCAAAATCTTTGAACTCCAGACTCTTTTTTTAACATCAAGCAATAGTGTGCCCGACGCATCGCTCACTTCCGTGGACAATTCCCCAGTCATTTTAAAATTGATGAAGTCCTTCGGCAGCAAAACTGTTTTCAATTTTTCAAAATTTTGAGGTTCATGCTCTCGTAGCCAAAGAATCTTTGGAGCGGTGTAGCCTGTCAGCGCAATGTTCGATACCCACTCGATGAGCTTCTTCCTTCCCCCCACTGCTCGCTCAATATCTTCACATTGATTTACGGTACGCTGATCATTCCAAAGCAGAGCCCGCCGAATGATTTTCCCGTGTTCATCCAAAAATACACTGCCATGCATTTGGCCCGAGAGCGCCACACCCACGACTTCATCTTTCTTTTTCAAGGTGCGAATGCATTTTCGAGTGGCGAAAACAAAGCTCTTCCACCAATCCTCAGGATTTTGTTCATTGAAGCCAGGCTTCGGAGAATAAAGCGGGTGCGAGACGCTAGATTCCGTGTGAATTCGACCGCGCTCGCTCAAAAGCAATGCCTTCGTGCTGCTGGTTCCAATATCCGCACCCAGCACGAATCGCATGGTCACTCGATTGTCGGAGAATAAATGTAATCGTTCAAAACATTCTCAAGGAGCTCTTCACGACCGCTTCTGAAATGCGCTTCCCCGCGGCTAAGCGCATACTTTTCAAGTTCATCGAGAGAGGTTGTTCGATTCAAAATTTTGTGGCCCATCTCCGATTCAAATTCCGCATAGCGCTCGGACTGAAATTTCTCGAGGACGCCATCTGAAATCAATCGATCCGCGATGAGCAATCCGCGAGCAAAAGCATCCATGCCTCCGATGTGACCGTAAAATAAATCCATCGAATCGAAGGAACCTCGTCGAACCTTCGCGTCGAAGTTAAGGCCCCCGTAAGGAAGGCCACCCTGCTTTAAAATGATCCACATCGCCATCGTAGCGGTGGGCACATCGGTAGGAAATTGATCCGTGTCCCAACCCAAAATTGTATTGCCTCGATTAATATCTAAGCTTCCCAATTTACCCACGCTCGAGGCCATCATGAGCTCATGCTCAAAAGTATGTTTCGCAAGGGTCGCATGATTGGCTTCAATATTTAGCATGAAATGATCGAGCAAGTCGTACTCACTCAAAAACTGCAAACTCGTTGCTGCGTCAAAATCATATTGATGCGTGGAGGGTTCGGCAGGCTTAGGCTCAATAAAATACATGCCTTTGAAGCCCGCCTTTTTTCCATGCTCCACCGCCATGTGATAAAACGCCCCCAGTTGATCTCGTTCTTGTTTAAGCCGCGTGTTCAGCAAACTGGAGTAGCCTTCTCTACCGCCCCAAAAGACGAAGGACGTTCCGCCAAGCGCAACTGTGGCTTCAAGGGTGCGCTTCACCTGTGAAGCCGCATGCGCGATCACCAAAGGATCGGGATTCGAAGCAGCTCCGTGCGTATAGCGTGGGTGCGTAGCGAGTCCAGCAGTCCCCCACAGCAATTTCACACCTGTATCTTTTTGAAGGGCTGCTGCGCGATTCACCAATTTTTCAAAGTTACTATGCGTTTCAGAGAGCGTTGCACCGTCTGGAGCAATATCGCGATCGTGGAAGCAATAATAGTCCACTCCCAATTTCTGAATGAACTCAAACGCCGCGCGCATCGTGCTATCGGCAGCTTCCAATGCGTTGGTTTCCTGCCCCCATGGTCGATTGTAAACCGGAGCGCCAAATGGATCGGAGCCATTTCCTTTTAATGTGTGCCAGTAGCAAACCGCGAATTTCAGCTGCTCTCGCATCGTTTTACCGGCGACCAATCGTTCGGAATCGTAATACCGAAAGGCGAGGGGATTTTTCGTGCGCGGACCTTCGTACGCAATCTTGCCTTTTACCTCAGGAAAAAATTCTTTCATCTGCCCCACTCCTTCGTTTTCTATCGCGTTTTATCTTGCGAAAGCATGTCCACCCAAACGGCACTCACAAGCACGAGACCCTTCACGATGTACTGCCAAAAAGGTTCCATGTTCGCCATGCTCATTCCGTTATTCAAACTTTCCATGACGAGTGCACCCAGGATCGCCCCGGGAATGAATCCCTTCCCACCCATCAAACTTGTGCCCCCAATCACGCAGGACGCGATCGCATCCAATTCCAAAAGTTGTCCCGCATCCGGTGAGGCTGAGCCCACGCGCGCAGTGGCCACTAAGCCCGCTACCGTCGTCAGGATTCCCATCAATCCAAAGACGAGTAACACAGAGAACTTGGTATTGATGCCCGAGAGAAATGCAGCATCGGGGTTTCCTCCGATCGCGTAAACATGCCGACCCCAGGCACTTTGTGTGGCCAAAAAATGACCGACGAGCATAAGCCCAAGCATCAGTAGCACGGGCACCGGAATTCCCTCGTAGGATGCCAACACCGTCATGAATCCAATCATGAGTCCACAGATGGCAATTGTTTTTGCGAGGAGTCCAATGGGAGAGCTTGCCATCACGCCATATTTTTTAGCGGCGCGAAATTCTTGAATCGCTTTGGTCATTGTGATCACGACGGCGACGATGGTGATGATCCATCCAATGCGCGGAGAGACATACGATGTACCAACGCCCAGCAGCCAAGATTCTTGCAGAGGAACCGTAGAGCCTCCCAAGATCCACATCGCGGCGCCGCGAAAAGCCATCATGCTTCCTAGCGTGACAATGAATGCAGGAATGCGTTGATAAGCGTGCAGATAACCTTGAAACAAACCGACTGCGATTCCCACCGCAGCGGTCATGGCAAAAGCGGAAAGCGGGTTCCAACCATGATTAGTATTTAGCACCGCCATGAGCGCTCCCAAAAAACAGACGACCGATCCCACGGAAAGATCGATCTGCCGAGTCACGATGACGAGCACCATTCCCACCGACAAAATCCCCGTGACCGACATTTGGATGAGCAAATTGGAAATATTTCGGGGCTGCAAAAAAGCGCCTTCCGTGTGCCAAGCGAAAATTCCCCAGATGGCAACTAGCGCAAAGACCATCGTGAAAGTGCGAAGCTGACTCTTTAAAGAAAAACTGCCCCAAAAACTCTGGGCGCCGGGTTCCTGCGGTTCCTGAGACTTGGGTTTAAATTGAACAACCGCTGAACTCATCTGTTCTCCCATCAATGAAATGAAGTGGCCGCTGCCATCAACTTCTCTTGGTCAGCTTCTACAGCGGACAATTCCGATTTGAGCTGTCCGTCACACATCACCAAAATGCGATCGCTCACACCCAAAACCTCAGGCAGTTCCGAACTCACAAGCACTATGGCCATCCCATTTTTCGCCAATTGATCGATGATGCCGTAAATTTCTGCCTTCGCCCCCACATCCACACCGCGAGTGGGCTCATCCAAAAAGAGCACCTTCGGCTCGGTCATTAAGCATTTTGCAAATACCACCTTCTGCTGATTGCCACCGCTAAGATGCTTCACCCATTTAAAGAGCGAATCGGTCTTCACACGGAGACGCTTTCGATATTCTTCGGATTTCAATATCTCCTGTGTGGAACCAACCAATCCTAAGCGAGAAAGTTTGTGCAAGCTTGCTAAACTCATGTTTTTGGCAATCGTTTCCTCCAGCACCAAACCATGACGCTTTCGATCCTCGGTGAGT
>DDSI01000251.1 GCA_002343335.1 Bacteriovoracaceae bacterium UBA2394 | reverse complement strand
CTATTTTTATCCACTTGAAGCGCACGAAAAATTGGATAGGGAAACGAAGTGACAGGCACCACTGATGAAACACCAGAATTTTTCAAAACTTCATATCCTCGTTTCAAGTCCTCTGCACGAATGAAAGGTGCTGTAGCGAGAATACAACAGGCGTAGTTATAAAATTGATGCTGAGAATCTCTCAACCACTCGAGAGAATGGTAAACAACGTCGGCCAGTGGCGTGAAATCGTCAGCCAACTTCGCGGGACGATCGAAGGGTGATTCCGCGCCCAACTGTTCCGCGATTTTTCGGATTTCATCCGTATCCGCCGATACGATTACCCGCTCGAAAAGCTCCGAGCGGAGTGCGGCATCAATCGAATATTGAATCATAGGTTTTCCAAAGAACGGTCGGATGTTCTTTTTGGGAATTCTTTTGCTTCCGCCGCGAGCCGGAATGATCGCTACCGCTTTTTTCATCATGCCTTAAACAAAACTTGAATTCCTCGCTCGGGAATTACCATTCTGTTTCCTCCTGGGGGTATACAGCAATAGACTTCTTTCTGGGCCTGGGCCGCAATGGCCATCGCCATCGTATCGCAACCCACTATCCAATCCGCCCATGCGCAGTCTTCTGCCAGATTGGTATTTGAGCTGTACGTGACGTTCATCTTGTCTTCGAAAGGCCGAAGAAAAGTTTCATACTTTCCGGCCGACTCTGCCGGGTGATGGCGAAGTCTAAATTCCTCTACGCGGCTCATGCGCGGCTCTAAGTACTTCAAATACATTTCGAGCGCTTCCGTTTCGAGATAACCATAGCCTCGACGATCTCCCGTCAGTTCTAAAGCAGCGTCGGAAATAGGTTGTGCGAGATAAAGCACACGAACTTTTTCAGTCGCTCGCCGATTGGATTTTTGAAGCCGGTGAATCTGTGAAATGATTTCTTCCACGTAGTAATTTGGAACCAATTTTTTTACAGGAATCTCGGGCAAAAGCACTTTCGCCATTTCCAAAGCAAAATCATCTCCCAGCCAAATTTCATCGGGAAAGGCATAGCTTCCCTGAAATTCAAATCGCTTTCGATAATTGGACCAATGATCTAAAAATGAAATCACTCGCACGCCGCGTTTTTTACCACTGGCGATCGCGGACTTCTCAAGATCGGTCTTCCAACCCGTTCCGGTTAAGATACACTCGATACCCTTCAAATCGCCTTGGAGAACTTCTCGACCTTCCACTTGGGGCTTAAATTCTTCAAAGACTTTTAAGGCAGGACCTTCCAACAAAAAGCGGCAAGGCTGCTGAGAATTTTTTCTCAACCATCCGGCGATATTATTTGCTCCGCCCGCATCGTGAGCAACAATCAAGATCATGCGAGATCCTCCAAGTGATCCCAAACCTTTTCAAAGATTTTAGCGACGCGTTCGACGTCCGCTTCGTCAAATTGATACGAACACCAAAGCAATCCGATCATTTGCTCATTGAGTCTCTCGGCGACAGGGCACGTACCTCGCCCGTATGTTACGGAGGATTCTCGCCCCGGCATCGTCCAAGGAAATCCTTTACTGCCATAGGCAATGCGCTTTTCGAACATAGGCAGAAGATGAATATTCGTATAGCCGCTCCGAACGGCTGGAAGGCCTTCGGCTTCAAGGGCTTGTATGATTTTCGTTCGAGGGACGCCCGTTGCCGTCTCGTCGTACAGGCAAACATACATATAATAGACATGGGTGCAGTCTTCCATGACCGGCGGAGGGCGGAGTCCTTTTAATTTCAGCAGTCGCGCCGTGAGATCCTCAGCGCTCTTCGTCTTGGTTCGAGCAAGTGCCGGAAGTTTTTTTAGCTGTTCAATGCCCAAAGCGGCTTCCATCTCTCCCATTCGAAAGTTAAATCCAATGAGGTTGCGAAGATCGTCAGTAGGTTTTCGAGCCACGACAGACTCTGCATGATTCCTGATAAGCTGCATGCGCTCTGCCAAGTGTGCATCGCGAGTTACGCACACACCGCCCTCGCCCGTATGAATGTGTTTATGATAATTCAGGCTAAACACGCCGATATCGGCGACGGTCCCAACATATTTATTTTTGTAAAGGGCTCCGGGTGCTTGAGCACAATCTTCAATGACTTTGATTTTATGTTTTTTGGCGATCGCCATGATGGAGTCGAGTTGCGCCGCCTGGCCGAAAATATCAGTGACCAAAATGGCCTTCGTGCGCTCTGTAATTTTAGACTCGATAGAGCGCGGATCGAGATTAAAAGTAGTGGTTTCGATATCCGCAAACACGGGAATCGCATTCCAAACCAAAATTGCAGCGGCATCCGCACTCATCGTCCATGGACTCAAAATGACTTCATCGCCTGGCTCTATACCGACGGCGCCCAAAGCACACATGAGTCCAGAGGTGTTGGAATTCACCGTGACCGCGTGAGGCACTTGAAAAAATTCCGCCCACCGATTTTCAAATTCCTTCACTTTCTCGCCGCCGTAAAAATCTTCTCCCCAGGCGCCGATGAATTTTGAAAGAACACCACTTTCCACCACTTTTTGAACTGCTTCCACTTCCTCGCGACCAAAGGATCGGTAAAAAGCAAATGGTTCCGTCGTAGATTTGGGTCCTCCCAAAAGGGCCAATCGTCCGGAACCTGATTTCGGCAATTCTAACGACATTCCTTCAAGATCCTTTCAATCCACTCACTCGTCTTAAGAGCTGACTCGACTCCCGCGCGAAGTTCTTCTCCGGCGCCCGTATTCAAGTAATGAATCGCGGCATCGAGAACGTGCTTTTGATAAACTTCAAAATCCGTAGGGATCGTTTCGCCGGAACGTTTCAAGATTCGATATCCCGGAAACAGAGCGAAATCCTCAGCGGGAATCCATTCAATTTGATCTCCACCCCGAAGGTAAGAGACTTTTCCCTTTTCTCCTAAAATTTCAATATCACGGAGCGAATAATTTTCTTCTTGGCCCGATAAAAAATAGATTGGCACGTTTCCAAAGTGCACCAGCACGTCAGGCTCACCGTCACACTCTGTAAGTCGCTCAGGATGCGGATTTAAAACTTGAAAGCGAGTGGCATCACCCAACCAAAAACTAAGTAAATCAAAGAAGTGGGATCCACAGTTGAGCAGACCTTTCGAGTAGAACACGACTCCCTTGAAAATTGTGCCTAAATCTCCTCGCTGCAAGCGCATTCCCACTTCTCGCGAGCCGGGTTCGAATCGGCGCATATAATTGATGAGCAAAGGGATTTTTAACGCTTTAGCCTTCTCGGTAATTTCCCTCGATTGCTCGAGCGTCGCGCCAATGGGTTTTTCCAGAATAATCAGCCGTGGATTCAACTTCGCCACTTCATCAAAGACTTTCGCATGCATAGGGGTCGGCACCGCAATGCTAGCAATATCGAGAGGCGCTTTAGTGCTTTCAGCAAACTCCTGTAAGCTCGCGAAACTTTTTGATTGAAACGATGTTTCAAAAGTTTTTCGATTCTCGGAATCCGAATCCACTCCGCCGAGTAATTCCACCCGATTATCCATTGNNGAGTCAGGCTTCGCGTCTTTGAATGTGAAGCTGCGTCGAGCTTCGAACCAATTTGGCCCAAGCCTACGATAAGAGCATTCAATGAAGATGATGATGCGGGTCTGCCTTCCATGCGCCCTACGATTTCCTCCGTGAACTTTCATTGTATTCCTACCGGAGGAACTTTTGCACGACGCGTATGGTCAGTCGTTAACGCGCTGTATCGAGAGATAAATAGAGCACCTCTCGAGGCGTCAGCACTCGGCCCTTAAAGAAGGCGAAATCGTCCATCGTCCCTTGGAAAAAATTGTCCGGCAAATAGCTCGAACGGTGCAAGCA
>DDSI01000048.1 GCA_002343335.1 Bacteriovoracaceae bacterium UBA2394 | reverse complement strand
TCCCACAGAGCCTTTTCTGTCATTGTCTGATGCAGCTTTTCCAAAAGCTTTGAAAGATTGTCAGAGACCACATCCACAAAGGGAGATCGCAATTTCTCCAGCGTAGGCGTGTAGGTTTTCTCAATGACGATAATGGGAATGTCGCTGTGCTTTCGCCTGCTCTCCACTTCTTTTAGAAGGTCCGCTCTTTCCCCTCCCAAGCAAAAGACCAGCGTCGCTTTTGAAATATTGGCCGTCTTAAGAATTTCATTGACCGANNCCATAGATCAGTCCGTCGCGGAGTAATCCGAGATCTGACGCATCACGCGCGTAATTTTAGAATGGAAAAGCTTTTGATCGAAGGGCTTCACCAGATAATCACTTACCCCCACCGCTAAAGCCTCCTTTACATGTTGCTCATCATCCACACCTGTCAGCATCACAAAGGGTGTTTTTGAGTAGAAGGCATGTGATCGCATGTATCGAAGCAAATCCATTCCACTAAGTTTGGGCATTTTCCAGTCCGCGATCACGAGGTCAAACTTTGCATTTCCAATGGCGCTTTGAAGCGCTTTCATCCCGTCGTCACCATCATGCGCCGTACGAATATATTCAAAGCCCATGATCGCGAGCTTATCCTTAATGATCTCACACAGATCCGGATCGTCCTCGACCAAGAGCACCCTGAAACGCTTAAAACTCATCCTATTCCCAAGTTTGACCTGGTTTCTGGGACTTGAAAATGCCTATTATCGGCCGCGATGCAACTGGACTGGTTTGGAGAATCTCAGCCACGCTCTGTGTCGTTTGACGACATCTACTATGCCAAAGAGAACGGCCTCGAGGAGGCTCGATATCTTTTTATCCAAGGCAATCGATTACTCGAACGTTGGAGACCAAAGACGTCGTTCGTCGTAGGCGAATTAGGATTTGGAACGGGTCTCAATTTTTTGGCGATTTGGGAAGCTTTCTGCACAATTCCGGAAGATCAACGCCCCCGACTACATTTCGTCAGTTGCGAGAAATTCCCACTCACGAAAGAACAAATGCGGATCGCCCACCAGCGCTGGCCAGAACTTCGCAAGCTCTCCGAAGAATTTCTAAAAATCTATGACATCCCGCCTCTCGGATTTCATCGAATGATTTTTGAGAAAGGAAAACTGACTCTCTCTCTTTTAATAGGAGATGCACGCGAATGCCTGCTTGACTGGCAAGGACGCGCCGACGCCTGGTGCTTGGACGGGTTTGCGCCCAAAAAGAATCCAGAGATGTGGTCGGAAGAATTGTTCCGCGTCGTCGGCCAGAGATCAAATGCGGGAGCGACCTTTGCAACTTACACGTCTGCAGGATTTGTAAAACGAAATCTCATCGCAGCGGGATTCGAAACCAAAAAAATTAAGGGCTTCGGCCCAAAATGGGAATCCCTCACCGGAACATTAAATGGGGACAGTATACTCTATTCCTCAATTCAACCATCGGTCCCGCGAGTGGCAATTGTGGGCGCGGGCATCGCAGGCTTGTCCGTCGCTCATGCGCTCTTTCAGCGCGGTATTGAGTTTGATGTTTTCGAAACGCAACCCCACATGGCATCGCAGGCCTCGTCGCATACCTCCGCTATTTTTCATCCTCTCATCTCCGCAATCCCTACAGCCATGAGCCAGACGTCGTGGGCCTCGCTACTTTATTTACGGTCATTTCTTCGATCGTGGATTCCAAAGAATGTTTACAACGAATCAGGGATTCTCATTCTGGAAAAAACCACAAAGCACTTTGATTCTTGGACACGTGGGATCGCTTCCCACGAAATTCACGCGGATCTTGCGCGCTATGTGAATCAAAATGAAGCAAAGGAAATCGCTAGAGTTGAGGTTCCCTCTGGAGGAATTTTTATTCCGCGCGGAGGGTTTCTCAATCTCAAACGCCTTACGCAAGAACTCGCATCACCCTTCTCCGATCGCATCCAATTTGATACGGAATCGTCCTTGATCGATCGTCTTCCTGATGCCTACACGCATGTGGTTTTTGCCAATGCACACTGCCTCTCCCGAGAACTCCCGGGACTGAGGAAAGTTCGCGGGCAGCTCCTTTATATAAGACAACCATCCATGACGCCGCTCCAGGTTGTCCTTTGTGGGGATGGTTTCATCACCCCTGCCTCAGGCGAGGAGAAAACTCACTGCATAGGAGCAACTTACGACCGCGACTCGAATTGCCTAGAACCTACAGTCGCCGACACTCAGACCTTGCTCAGGAAACTTTCTCAATTCTCTTTTCAAGGTGATTTATCGAATGTCGAGATCGTGGCCCCCTGGGTACAACTCCGCGCCAGCCGAGCCGGGCAGGAAATTGTGGCCGGTCAGCGGAATGAACTTCCGGGCAACATTTTCATGCTTTCAAGTTTGGGATCCCGAGGCTCGCTCTTCGCCCCTCTGGCGGGCGACGCAATTGCATCTTTGATAGATTGTCGCGAACCGCACCCCTTTTCTTTTTCAGTAAGTCAGCGCTTTAGCCCTCAACGCCTCGTTTTGGGATAAATGTGTCGCAGCCCGACTTATCTCCTCCCTAAAATCATTCATGATTTTTGATAAAACTCACCCTAGCCGCTGGCACCCTTTTTGCAATTTTTGCGTACCGTTACTTGGTGTGACCTCGAGTTGAGCTGCACAGTGCAGCTATCCGAATCGTGAGTGATGAATGGAGCCTATGAGCTTTGAAATAGAAGGCGGAGGAAACTCACACATGAAACTCAATAAAATTATTAAAGGTATTCATCTCGGAATCGTAGCAGCTTTATCAGCTGGTCTGATGGTCGCTGCTTGCGGAGAATCCAAGAGCGGAAATTCCAATATTAAAGTTAATCCCCAAGTCAACTTGGCGTTCAAAGATACCCTGTTCTCGATTGATGCAGGAAAGTACGTCCACTATACGTTATTCGCTGGATCAAACTCCAAAGTGAAAAGCATAAAGAGCGTCAAGATTCAACGCGCTGGCGAAGCCTTCGTGAATTCTACCTATGATTTCGGACTCTCTGTAAATCAGGCAGAAGTAAACCAACTCGCAGCCGATTATCCTAGCGATTTCGATAAAACTAATGCTCAAAAAAACCTTGAGCGTCTTGCTTACGTCGCTCTTTCCGAGCCAACTTTGGTTGCCGGAAAATATTCTATCCAGATTGAAATCGAGCTCGAAAATGGCACGACCTTAAAGGTTGATGACACGTTCACCGTAGCTCAAGACGCTTCACTTTAATTTTCAAATCGATTTTAGGAGAAATTAATCATGTCATTTAAGAAAAGCACAACTTTGACTCTCGCAATTTCAGTTTTATCTCTCACAGCCGTTCACGCGCAAACTAAGCGATCCTTATCCGATCGTATGGCTGCCGATAAGGCGCGTATTGAAGCTGCTAAGGCAGCCGCAACGACTCAACCTGCGACTCAGCCCGCTATCCCTTCGACTCAGCCAGTTCTCATTCCCTCCACTCAACCGGAAGTGAAGGAAGTGAAAAAAGTTAAAGCTGAAGAGAAAGTTGAAACCACTCAACCCACGACGGCTCCTACCACTGCGCCTGCAGCGTCAGATGCTGGCTCCGCAGGAGTTCAAGCAGTGAAGGCTGAAAAAGAAGAAGCTCCCACGACCGCTCCTTCTACTCAACCGAACGCCAACTTCATTGGACAATAATTTATACCTGATTCATTTCCCGAAGGATTCGTACCGGACGATCTGTCCGGTACGAAATTCACGGGAGCTGTCTATAAGGAAGAGGAAGAAGGTTGGCGAGAACCAAACGATTTGTTTGAGTGTCGACTTTCTTCCTTAGACAGTTCGCAAGCCGATCACTCCACTGACGTTTCCAAATCCATCACAACATCAATTCGACGATTCATGGCTCGACCTTTACGGTCCTTGTTACTCGCGATCGGATGTTCAAATCCATAGCCCGCCGTATCAATATTGGCATTTTCAACTCTTGCATTCGCTTCAATATAATTTTTCACCGCTTCCGCACGCTGCTCAGAAAGAGCTTTGTTTAAGGCCGCTCCTCCCACCGAGTCCGTATGTCCTTCAATTTCTATCTTCGGGCTCTTAATGATATTCATGCTTTCGATAACTTTTGACAGAAGCGCGTAATTTTCAGGCCGCACAGTCGCGGAGCCCGACGGAAAATTTATCGTCTTCAGTCGAATCACAACGCGATTTCCATCTCGCAATACACTCGCCTCAGCCGGATCGAAAAGTTTTCGGACTTCCGATACTTTCTGATCAATCGTCTTAAATCCTTCCAGCTCCTGCACTTCTCCTTTCAATCGATTCAGATTCTGCTGGGTTAGAGCCAACTGCTGATCCTTCTGTCTCACCGAAGATTCGGCCATTTGAGATTGTTCGACTTTGCTCGCGAGAGTATCTAAACGCGTTCCAATTCCTTGATCGAGAATTTCATCCGGATTACTCCCAACTACCCATTCTAATCTTCCCAGCGTTCGGTTAAGACGAATTGCCACTTCTTCCTTATTCATGCTGTCGAGTTCTCTGGCCAAACGAGTGAGGTAGATCACTTCCTTAATCGAAGATTCCAATTGATTCGTTCGATCCATGACCCCACGTGCATCCGTGAAGGATTGCTTGATGAAGCGTTCCGTCTCCTCTTTTTCCTGTTTGGCTTTTTCAAATGACTCAGGCGCATATTTTTTTGCGCCTTCCTGTTCGGCTAATGCAAAATACTGTTCAACCCGTCCCATCGAACTATCCTTCGCGGAGTTTTGAGCAAGCCGACGATAGTCGATCGCGAGCGCTGCTAGGTCTTTATCATTTTTCAGACCACGACCTCTCTCGAAACGACCGCCATAGATCATGAATTTCTCGTCTAACTCCCGAAGCGCCTTATTTTCATTATTTCTCGCTCCCACATCGATTGCCTTGCCGCGAGCATCTACGACCACCTGAAAATCAGCTCGATAGCTCGCTGCCTTCTCTCGCGCCTTTTCAAATTCAGCCAATGCTTCTCTTGCGGCTGCCTCAACTTCGTTTGGAGCAGCGCCTTTTTCAGCCAAGGAATGTACTCTCTTTGCATCCTCTTCCGCGCTCAAAAATGCAGCGGGTGCCAAGTAATTTAAATGATTCATCCGGGCTTGCTCCAATGCGTCGTTCACTTGGGTCCGATAAGTCTGAGTTTCAGAAATATACGTAGGATCGGCAAGTCGAGCTCGGCGCTCTTTCGATGCGCAGGCGGTGAATACTAGAACTGACAATGATGTGTAGAGTACTGGAAGTATAAACTTGGTTTTCATGCCGACATCGTGAGCCATTCGACGTTCGCTGAAACCCGTCGAAAGCTAGGGATCGTCGCGACGAAGGTTTGACGACTGTGCGCCCATTCATTTTCTAAGTTGCTCGATATAGATCTAAACGGAATAGAAATCTTAATTTTATTTATGGAAGGACTTGAGAAATGAAAACAAATTGGAAACTTGCATTCCTACTTCCACTCGGCGCGGCGCTGGTGGCGGGTTGTGGGGACGATGATAAAAAGGATGCTCCGCGTGGAACGCAGACGGTTCCTGTCGTCACTCCAGAACAGACAAAAGAAAGCTTTGTGAAAGCAATCGACGATGAAGTGAAAGACGTCGACGAGCAAATCAAAAAATTGGAGAAGAAACTCGCGGACGCTAAACTCCCACAGAACGACAATGCTTGGCGAAAGGCGCTGGATAACGCGCTGGCAGAAAATCAAAAAAAAGTAGCCGCACTTAAAAATGCTTCGGATAACGACTGGGAGAAAGCTGGTAAAGAAGTTACCGCTTCACTTACCGCATTAAAGAGTGAACTCGCCTCGACCACTGACAAAGTTAAACTTTACGAAGCGAGTAAAAAGCGATTCGACGATCAGCGCGAGACAATTGAAAAGTGGAAAGTAAACAACCCTCCGGCTGCCAATGATACGATTAAAGGGATTCGAGAAGATCTAATTAAAGAATATGAGGATCTCGAAGAACAGAACGCCAATATTTGGAAGGAACAGCAAGATAAGTTTGGTGAATATCGAGCTCAGTTCAATGCGAAGTTAGATTCTCTCGAGAAGCGAATCACTTCCACTCTGGACCGGGACGAGTTCGAAGGCAAAATGAGGACAGCGATCAACGACATGGAAAAGAAAGCGGGTGAGCTGCGAGAAAAAATAGCGGAGAAGCAAGGTGACGCCCGAACAAAATTAGAAGAGTCCCTGCAGAAGCTCGAAAAGGAGAGAACCGAGCTTCAATCAAACTTGAAGGAACTATCTCAGGCCGCGGCCGATAAGTGGGAAGCTGCAAAGAAGGATTTTCAATCTCGAATGGAACAGCTGCAAAAATCCTGGGATGAATTTGTCAAAGCATTTGACTGATATGACCCACATCTAAATTGCCCACAAAAGGAGGCAACTTCACGATGAAGTTGCCTCTTTTATTTAGCGGGATTTTGAATTCTGATCTGGAATAAATTTGGCGAGTAAGAATCCCAAAGTGAGAGCTCCTGCACATGCGATCCCAATATATGGCCAAGGTTCACGCTTGAGTTCTACTTCCACTGCTTCGCGAATCCGGGCGCTGTTATCGCCGATGGTGCGAATCAATTCGTCAGAGTAGCGCTCTACCGATTCGCGCCAGTCCTGAGTGATATCCTCTTGTTCTTGTTCTTCATAATTTCTAGGCATGAATTTTTTTCCTTTCCTTTTCTTCCTTCTTCTCCAATTCGGCCACCAGGCTGTCGATTCCCATCCAGTGCACCCAAAAATTCTCTCTTGCGATGTAAATCAAAGCCCCTATCGACAGCGCAGATAAAATTCCGCCAAACAGAGATAATCCTCTTTGCACCTCTCCCGTTTCGGAGGGAACCACCCAAGGCAAGATCAAGAGGATCAAACCTATCTGAAGGCCCACGAAAAACAGCTGAACGGCCACGAGCCCCAACGCAAAGCGGCGCACGATTTTAGAGAAGGAAATATATTTTTCCGCAGCCGTAACAGCCACGCGATTAAATGCGAGCTCTGCAATGGTGAATATAGCCATGACCAACCTTTCACTTGATACCAACATAGGCGAGCGGTCCCACCCACTGACTTTCGTCGTTTGCTGAAATGAGGATGTTTTTTCAGAGTCGAATGAGGAGATTAATTATGACAAAGCATTCTCACACTTCCGAGCACCCAAAGAACGAGGGCCATCTCCGAGATAAAGCATCGTTTGGAGATAAATTCGAAGACTATGAGGGACGACTTGATGAACTTCGTTCGAATATTCAAGACCGGGGGAAAGAAGCAATCCGAAAATTTGGCCGTAACGTAAAAAAGAATCCGTGGATGTTTATTGGGGGCACCGCTCTCGCAGCATTAACCCTCGGATTTATTGCAGGTCGAACCGTTTTTAAAGATTCCGACTCTGACGAAGAAACTGACTAACGATACTCTTACAAAATACCTTTAGGTTGCCGTCTTAACGCAACCACAAGTGCGGCCGTCGAAAACATGAAGGAAAGAATGGATAATGCTATCCATAAATCTCTCGGTGCGACGGCCGAACTTTTTTTCTTGTTCACTTGTTTACTGATCGCCATTTGACGCTCCTTCTTTCGAAGATTTGCTTTCAAACGCTTTTTGAACTTGGGATGAATTTCCATAGGGAGTTCTCCTTATACCTTTCAGGTAAAGGAGGCAGTTTATTTATCCAAACAGCCAAAGTTGGAAGCTGGTTCTACGGCTACGGCGGTAACATTTGCTTCGCTTTCTTTCGAAGCCAGGCGTGCTCCTTTAACCAAAAGCAAAGTTCGGCGCCGACTAGTAAAATGATGGAGGTGTAGTAGAACCACATAAGGAACACCACCACCGTTCCCGCAGCACCGTAAGCCGAAGCAACGGCAGTTTTTGAGAGATAAATTCCAAACAATTCTTTTCCAATTTCAAAAAGGCATGCGGTGATCACCCCAGAAAGCATAGCGGCCCATATTGGAACTTTGCGATTGGAAGAACTCCAATAGAGAAATCCTACTCCCACACTTGATAAGCCCAGCACGGAAAGTGTCGTTAAAGGTCCCAGAAAAACTCCGGTCCAGGACTCAAAGGTCTGAAGCGTAGAAACAACGATCGATGCCGTCAAAAATACGCAAAGGAAAAAGAGAATGAATGAAAATGACAATAGTCGACGAACAAACAGACCTGAAACTGCCTTACGCTTAATCCCCCAAATAACGTCAAAGGCATATTGAAGCTGAGCAAAAATCGCCGAACCGAAGATGAAAACACTCACGAGAGTTCCTATACCAGCAGCGGTTCGAAGGTTCGGCTGGCGCACCTGTTCCATCATCTGCTCGAGTGCCTCTACAGCTTGAACGCCTGCAAATACCCGCACCTGCACCATAATTTCGTCCATGGACGGCAGCGGAAGAAAACTCCACGCCAAAAGAATTCCCACCGTGAGCGGAGCAAGAGAAAGTAATCCAAAAAATGCGATCGACGCTGCCAATGTCGGCAAGTCATCATCGATCGTTTTGTTTACAAGGTCTCTAAACTTCACAAGCCGTCAGTTAACCCATTCCCGTGCCAAGAATATAGGAATTTTGGCTCATTCGAAGGTATATCGAAGATCAGATAATTTTTATCGTTTTTCGATAAATTATTATTGATAAACGAAAAAAGTTACGTAGAAGCTCAACCATGATGAGAAAGAATCTTCTTCTATGGATTGTTTATTGGTCATTGATTGCATCGGCGGTGATCGTCGGTATCTGCGCTTTGATCGCCATGGTCGCGCCCTTTGCCATGGAATATATTTTTAACCTGATTAGACTTCTTAGCGTCGAGAACGTCGATCCGGAAGATGCTGCTGTATTCCAATCGCTTTTAGAAATGGGGCCACCCTCTCTCGCGGCCTCTCTACCTTTGGGCTGGGTTCTAAGTGTAATTTTTGCCATTAAAACTTTTTTGTTCTGGAGAATGGCAAAACTTATCAAGGTCTGGATGGTTGGGATATTTGCATCTCCGCCTACTGTCCGCCAAATGACTCAACTTAGTATCGGGTTTTTCGTTTTGTATGCTCTCTGTATCGTTCACACCGTGTTGCTCGCAACTCCTTATGGTATGGCTTACGTTGCACCCGAACTCGCGCAGCAATCACGAACAGACATTCTATGGAACGCTATGATTTCCCACATCACGCCCAATCTCAATGATGCCACGGCCCTCCTTCTCGGAATTCTATTTTTAGGAGCCGCCCGTGCGCTGACCGATCACTTAAAACTAAAAGAGGAAGCCAATGAACTTCGTAAAGATGCGGAGCTCACCATTTAATGGGAATTATCGTTAACCTAGATCGGCAACTCGTCGAAAAAAAAATGCGCTTGAGCGATCTTGCGGATCAAGTGGGTATTTCGCTCGCCAATCTTTCGATTCTTAAGACTGGCAAAGCAAAGGCGATTCGATTTTCCACTCTTCGAAAGATTTGCGAAGTTCTAGACTGTCAGCCAGGCGATATATTGGAGTTCCAAAGCGGCGCGAAGCCCAGAAAGCGCCGTAGTCCTTAAAATCTTCACGCATGTTCCGACTTTTATTGATCGGACCAGGCTGCATTCGTTAGGGTAGCGCCTAGGAATTGGAGACGGGGTTTATGCGTGAAAGGAACTGTATCAATGAAAACAATCTTCAAAATCGTATCTGTTGCTCTTTTGTTGGGAGTCGTTTCGACTTCTGCGACCTTTGCAACTGATCCCGATCAACCAAACCAAAATGGTAACAGCGGTGGAGCTTACGCTAACACTCCTGGCCAAGTCCCGAATTGGACTGAAGAGCAAGCATCAGACTTTTGCTACGGCCAATATGTAAATCACTTTAATGAGTGTTTTGCGAACATCCATGACTCCGTGATTTGCGGTCAAGCAGCAGCAATGACATATCAAAGCTGTATGAGCTGGCTCGGATTCGGCCAAAACTAAGAACGGTCAGAAGACACGATTTTAAAAAGCCCGGGTACCACACCGGGCTTTTTTTACAATCGAATCGTATCGTTATTCATAAAATTCCGCGCAGCGTCAGAGAAAGCTATGCAATTTCTTTGAACATGTCGGAACGCCTTGTAAAATTGACAGACGTTTAGTCACAATTCGATCCATATTAAGGGGGGATTTATGAAATTAAGAGGAATTATTTTAGGAAGCTTTGTCCTAGTGCTGGGACTAATTATCAATGCTTGTAACGATAGTTCAAGCTCGGGCAGCGGAAGTATTGGCGCCGCCATCGGCGGACTATTTGCAAGCAGTGGTGAATCTTCAATTCACCCAGTTGAGAATGATACCTGCGGGGAATTTGATGGTGAACCGGGATCTGAGGAAGGAAATCCCAGCGGGGTATCTACAGCGGCTACCATCACGGCTGGGACCTACGGTTCTTCGTCGGAGTCCGTCACTGTGACAGCTGATGACGATTGTGAATCGGATGCCGAAAACGCTTTTGCTTCTTTTACGCTGACGGAAGACGTTGAAGGGGATTGCTCGAGTGGAGGCAATGTCACGATGAAATCCGGCAGCTCTGGAATCTTCCGAAACACTTCGGATTACGTTCCTGAGATTTATGGAACCTTTAGTTTTGTAGCCGGCGGCACCACTTACACTGACGTAAAATGTACCATTCGAATGAATGGATCTGGAACCATAGTAGCGGCAGAGTCCTCTTGCGAAGACTCTGCGGGTGGTGCGCTTTCCCTAACCAGCAGCGATACCTGTTCGTTTGGAGATTGAGAACACCGGGAGCGTTGGCTCAACCATCCTAAGTGCGGGGAGCCCAAAAATTGGAGTCCCAGGAGACGAATACCAATTTCGAGACAATTTTTTCCTCCGGCGAGGCGGACGATGCGTCCGAACGAAGGCGCGTACAAATGGTACGTAACTGAGTGAGAACCGAGGACAACGAAGCTGGAGGAAAAAATTGGCGTCCCCTGGGGGATTCGAACCCCCGTTACCTCCGTGAAAGGGAGGTGTCCTAGACCGGGCTAGACGAAGGGGACGCTTGATCTGATGAACGCTAACTGATCGAAAAACCTACCGCCAACTTCTTTTTTCACTTTTTCGCGACGAATTTAAATAAATAAAGCCCGGCGGGATTGGTCGTTAAGTTCTCCACTTTGGGATTTACAAGCCCGTAATACACATAGTGATAAAGCGGAATTGCTCCAGCATCGTCTAAAACAATCTTCTCGGCTTTCGCGAAAAGCTCCATGCGCTTCTTCGCATTGGACTCCGTCAATGCCTGATTGAAAATTTTGTCGAACTCGGCATTCGAGTACTCACCATAATTATTGGGAACGCCCGTTCGAAAGATGCTCAAAAATTCTGTGGGATCGGGGATATCCGTGACCCAGCCTTGCCGTGCCACCTGAAATTGATGGTTATCTAACTGCTTCGTGTAAACTTTCCACTCTGTGTTCTCGAGTTCCACATCAATATTGAGAGCCCTTTTCCACATCGATTTCACCGCTTGAGCGATCGATTTGTGTGACTCGGACGTATTGTATTTCAAAATCGTCTTTGGAAATCCCTTTCCGTCCGGATAACCCGCTTTCGCGAGCAACGCTTTTGCTTCATCAATACGTTTATCCATGGGCTTCAAATCGGAATAAAGCGAAGTAAAGTTCTTCACTGTCGGAGGAACGATTCGATAGGTCGGAAGCTTTCCGTCCTTCAAAATCTTATCCGTGATCTCCGCGCGATTGATCACCAAACTTAAAGCCTTTCGAACTTCGACCTGATTAAGCGGAGGCTGCTTCAAGTTGTAGAGATAGAAATAAGTCCCATGCGACGTCACATAAGAAAATTCCTTCTTAGCGCGAAGACCAGGAACAAGCGCCGGAGCAATGGTGTTATTTCCAGTCCAGTCAATCTGTCCGGAATTAAACATGTTGTAGACGACTTGTTGATCGTTCACCGGAAAGGCCACGAGACGATTTAATTTTACATTCTTCGCATCCCAATAATTTTCATTCTTCTCAGCAGTTATACGGTCATTCACTTTCCAGTCGGCCAATTTGAACGGTCCATTTGAAATATACTTCTTCGGATTCGTCCAACCTTCCGCATCTATACTCATCATGCTCGGATGCACGGGCATGAATGACTTCGACGTCATAAGCTCTAAAAAGAGTGGGCTTCCATTGATCAGAGTCATTTCGATCGTCGAAGGATTTACAATGCGAATACCGATTTTGCTCTCTAAGCCTTTGCGCTCCTCAGCAGTTTTCCCTGCGATATATTCTTTGGCTCCCGCGATATAGTCCGTGAAATATTCCGGATAAGGACAGGCCGTCGTAGGATCCATCGCGCGGATGAATGAGTTCCGAATATGCTCCGCCGTCAACGCGTCCCCATTCGACCACTTCAAGTTGGGTCGCAATTTGAAGGTCAAAAGTTTCCCACCCTTAGTGGCCTTATATTCAGAGGCGATTCCAGGAACGACTTTTGAATAGGTGACGTCCTTGGTGAGCAGCCCCTCGAAGAGAGAAATCATGTGTTGAGACACATCTTGGGTCGAACTGCGATGCGGATCCATGCTCTCCGGCTCGGCGCCGTTATTGAAATAAAGCTCGTTGGGAGGGGTTGCAGATAAAAGAAAGCTAGAAATTACGCCTAATAGGAATGTTTGCATGCCCCATGGAATNNGGCCCTATCCGAGTTTCTGTTATAAGTAGCCACCGATGCAGGTTTCCACCCCCCAATTTCGAGCTTCGCTGGAGATCCGGGACCCCATTCACGGCCCCATCGTCATGGTTCCGGAGGAGGTCCAAATTGTCGACTCTCCTTATATACANNCTCTTGGCGCCTTCCATCTCGCGGGAAAAGTCTTTGAAATAGTCTTCAAAGACTTTGAATGGAAAGACAAAGAAGAACGTCAGAAGTTTCGATTTTTACTGCGTCTCTCCGCCCTTCTCCACGATATCGGTCACGGCCCACTTTCTCACGCCATTGAGCAAGCCATGCCAAGCAAGAAAGAAGTCCTCGGCGGCGAAGGCCAAGCCAGTCATGAAGACTACACTGAAGCGATTATTTTAAAATCCTCGCTCGCCAATCGCATCTCCTCCGTCTTTGGAAAAGATTTTCCGACGGCTATCGTTTCACTCATTCGCCATGACAATCGCATGCCCGAATTCTTTAACGCGGGGAGCTCTCAACGCGTCAGCTTGTTTCCCATTCTCTCTTCCCTCATCTCCGGTGAGATCGACGTGGATCGTATGGATTATATGGTGCGCGATTCCCTCTACTGCGGCATTCCTTACGGTCAGTTCGATCGCGAATGGATTCTTTCAAACCTGCTCTATTTGGAGCGCGATAAAGAACTGCACCTCGCTCTCGATTCTCGTGCGGTTTACGCCTTCGAAGATTTTCTGCTTTCCCGCTATCACATGTATTTAATGGTGTATTTGCACCACAAGTCAGTGATTTACGATGAAATGCTTTATCAATTTCTTCTCACCGACGAAGCAAAGACTCGCCTTCCTGCTTCCGTGGATGAATACCTGCATGTGGATGATTTTTGGCTCTATTCGCGCCTGCGCTCTTCGCAAAATCCTTGGGCTAAGCGCATTGTAAATCAACAGCCCTTTAAGATGCTGCTCGAAGTGCATGCCGATAAAAGCCAAGAGAGCAAAAGTTACGCCAATGAGCTGGAGCAAAAATTAAAAGCGCAAAATATTCCTTACTTCCGATCCTCGGTGTCCGGACTGATGAGCAAATACGCTGGCAATTCCGACAAGTCTGGGAATATTTATGTGATCTACCGCGATACTCGGTTTGCCTCCTCTCATCAACCTGGAGTACAAATTGAACCGTTGAGTCAAGCGACTGAACTTTTTGAACGTTATAAAAACAAACGAATTATTGATCGAATTTTTGCGGAGCGTGCGCCTTCCTGACAAATCTAGTTCTCATTGCTACCTGCTTTTTACTTCAACAAACTTCTCCCGTTGTTCACATCCCCAGCTCAGAGCGACTCGTGGAGATTTTTGAACGCGATGTCACGACTCTTTCCAATCTCAATTCCGGCTCGTACAACCTGGACGGCCTCAATCAACTCGCAACGATTCTCACCACGCGATTTAAGAAGCGAAATTTTGAAGTAACCTGGGACGCCGATTCTCGTTCTTGGAGTGCCAGTCGGCCCGTGAAAAATTCTCATCACCGGAAGATTCCTAAAGTTCTTCTGCTCACTCATATGGACACCGTTTTTGATGTCACGGATCCCTTCCAAAGCATAGCTCGCGTTCCATCGAACGATCTGCGCTATCTGCGAGCAAAGCGATGGGCTCCCCTGCTCACTGGTCCCGGAGTGGTTGATAACAAAGCGGGAATTGTCATGATCGAGCAAGTGCTCGACGCATTTCGAGATTTCGATGAGCAGATCGAATGGAAAATATTTATTCAAGCCGACGAAGAAATAGGATCCAGACACTCGAAAGAAAATCTCATTGGATTCGCCAAAGACGTGGAACTCGCTCTTGTGTTTGAGCCCGGTTGGTATGATTTCGAAGCTCAGCAGTATCGTCTTGCCTCGGAAGTGGGAGGAAATATCAGCGCACAGGTGGTCGTGAATTCTCCAGCGAGCACTCAGGCCTTGGCCACTGGATTTGGACGGGGTGCCGCGGATGTCCTCTCCAAATTTATTGGCCGATTGAATTCTCTTCGCGCTCCCAATTTGTTTGTGAGTGTGTTCGATATCGATTTGAAATCCAAACCGAATGTGACCGCTAGCTTTGCGACGGCCAAAGTCTCCATTCGATTTGAAAGAGAATCTCAGCGCACGCAAATTTTAAACCGACTCAAACAATTGACCGTGGCTTCGTCACAAATTCAACTCGAGACCAAAGAGGTTTGGAATCCATTGGAAATTTCCACGCCACAAGTTCGCGCTCTTGTTAGACGCTCCAGCCGCGATGAAAAATTGGGAGTGCTTCACCCAACGTCTTCGCTCTTTCGAAGCGGAGCCTATTTTCTTGCCCAAGCGGGAATTCCCACAATCGATGGAATGGGTCCGATTGGCGGTGACTATCACAGCTCCAAGGAATGGTTGGCGCTCGGCTCGTGCCACGAGCGCTTAAGACTTGTCACACGCATCATCCAAAATGCTTTAAAACTTTAATTAAGATCCAAGATGAGAGCGGATTTTTGAATCCTCAGGTGCTTCCGCCAGAATATCGACAAGCTGACTTCGAATCTTAGCATTCAACTTTGGAACGACCACTTGCAGCGTCACAATTTGATCGCCACGCGATTTAGATTTGGGATCTTCAAATCCCTTTCCTTTTAATTTCATCTTCATGCCACTCGATGCGCCCTCAGGCACTTTTAGATCCACGGTGCCATCAATGGTGGGGACGGCAATATGCGCCCCCGCAAGCGCTTCCTTCAAACTGATGGGGAGTAAGAGCTCCACATTCTGACCGGCCCGGTGAAAAAACGCGTGCGGTTCCACTTTGCAAATTAAATAGAGGTCACCGCCATGATGCCCTTTTCCAGGGACTCGAATCTTCGAGCCGGATACGACCCCCTTCGGAATGGTCACATCCAAAACTGAATTTCCTACATTCACCACGCGCTTTGAACCCCGCGCGGCTTCCAAAAAATCTAAGGGAACTTCTACCTGAAGGTCCTCGGCGCGCTTCCGAGCATTTCTTCCGAAGGCCCCGCCCATCAAGATGTCGCCAAGGATATCGCCCAGATCAAAGCCATAGTCATTCATGCGGCCGAAATCGAATCCGCCCTGATTCGTCCGAGATTGCTGCCACGCACGATCGAAATCCGAACCAAACGCCCCACTCCCAAATCGATCGTATTTATCGCGCTTTTCCTTATCGCTTAGGACGGCATAAGCCTCNNCCTTGAACTTCGCTTCAGCCTCCTTATTGTTTGGGTTCAAGTCGGGATGGTACTGCCGGGCCAACTTCTTATAGGCCTTCTTGATGTCAGATTCAGAGGCGCCTTTGGCAACCCCTAGGATGTCATAATAATTACGTTTGGCAGCCATGTGCCTCAAAAGGTAATCCCCGATCGGGTTTTGTCAAAGTACGATTTCGCAGGGGCCTCCCGAAGATCTCCATTTACGCGTTAGAATGATAGCTCGTGACGCATCTCATCTTCAGCGCCATCGTCCTTTTGCTTACATCCCCTGACGATGCGATCACGCGCCTGCAGAACTCCGCGGACGGGCTTCAAGGATTTAAAGCTTACATGGAAACTCAAATGAAAGCGGAATCACCCCCGCTTACGGAAAGTGAAAAGAAAGAAATTTCAGGAACAGTCACCCGCATGGCGCAACTTCACGCCATCCTAGGATCCGTTGAAGCGACTAAGACTGATTTTTCTAAAACTGCGATGAAGAACCTACAATCGAGCATCACAAGTAAAGGTCCGCGTGTGGCTTCATACCTCCTCTGGATGAATGCGGATCATGAATTGCGTCTTTTGAAATCCAAAATTGAAATTTTAAAAGCAGCGAAGGATCCGGAGCTTCAAAAGAGACTCGCTTCAGAAGATGCCAAGTTAAGATCTCTGCTCAATTACGACTCCGCCACGTCCCGCGCCATTTTAAAGCGCTCATACGTTCCAACAATGGTCGATCAATTTGAAGTTTGGCAGACCGAAGCTCTGGTATTTAACAGCCCCGATGTAAATGCGATTTTTGCGCACATTGGGACATCCCAAAATTCTACAACCCAACCCACCACCCTGCCGGTGGAACCTATCGGGATCGAGCAAGGTTCACCTCAGATCCTTCAGAAAGCGGTAGCGGAAAAAGAATCTGAAAATCTGACGCCTAAATCGAAACCTTAATCGCGTCGAGTTCCTCGACATCTTCGGCCGTTCGAATAAAGGGAGCCAACCTTTTTGAAATCGTCACGAAGGCTTTTCCGGCGGGGGAATCTAAGTTGTCCTGCAAATAGGGTCGCCCTTCATCGCTCAACTTTCGAATGCGCGAGTCGATCGGAATGTCTCCCAAGTAGGCAAGCCCCTGTTCCTTGCAGAATTTTTCCACGCCGCCGCGATCAAAAATTTCTTCATCGTGGCTGCAGCTCGGACAAACATAATGGGACATATTTTCGATGACGCCCAAAATGGGGACCTTCACCTGATTGAACATGCTTGCGCCTTTGTGCACGTCGATGAGCGAGATTTTTTGCGGCATGCTCACCATGACCGCTCCCGTAAGGGGAATCGTCTGGCTGAGGGACAGAGGCGCATCACCCGTACCGGGAGGTAAATCCACAAGCAATACATCGGTTCCGTCCCAATCCACATCTTGAATGAATTGCTGGATGAGCTTGTGAATCATTGGACCGCGCCAAATAAGCCCCTGCCCTGGCTCCACAAAAAATCCAGCAGACATTACCTTCAAGTCAAAGGCTTGAATCGGTTGAATGCGTCCGTTCAGCATCATCGGCTTCTGATCGGCCACCCCAAGCATTGTCGGAATGCTCGGCCCATAGATATCGCAATCTAAAATACCTACGCGATGGCCCGCCCGTTGCAGTGCCACCGCCAAATTAACGGTCACTGCAGATTTTCCGACACCGCCCTTTCCTGAACCCACGGCAATAATGGAGCCAATGCGATTTTGAGGCTTCGCAGTTTCGTGTTCTTGAGGGTGAGAAAAATTCACTGCCACTTGCGCATCTGAAGAGAGCTCCGCTATCGCCTTTTCAATTTGAAACTTCAGAGATTTCTCAACAAGGGAGCTATGTTCCTTCAGGGAAATATCTACAACGACGGAGCTTTCTCGCACTTCCACCTTGACAACTTGATTCAGCTCAATGATTGAAGCACGCGCTGCCGGAGCCTTCACATTCTTCAAAACTTCTCGAATTTGTTCTACCGTAAGATTTTCTTTCACGACGATTTAGGCTCCATCTGCAAAATGTTTTTTAAAAGCGGATTCAATCCGTCCATAGGATGCTTATCACACGTCCCACAATTTTCTGCGCTTGGCTTATCATCGCAATTCTTGCAGGAGATAAGGAAGGTAATCATCGCACGAAGCTCATCATTCAATTTTCCGAGTTTCTTTTGTAGCTCACTAATCTCGGACATTTTTTGTTGAATGAGACCAATCGTGGCTTCAGAAGCCTCGGCTCCGGTTTGATTATTGTTCCATGACTCAAAAAAACTCTTAATTTCCAGTAGGGAAAACCCTCCCGACTTCAACTCATGAATGAAGTGCAGGCGCTGAATGGTGTTATCCCCATAAAGTCTCTGGCCGGACGTGTTGCGAATGGGCTGCAGGAGCCCAAGCTCCTCGTAATAACGTAAGGTTCTCGTGGTCGTTGCCGTGCGATCGGCAAGCTCTCCAATGCGATAAACCTTTGACTGGGTTCCTGAAGGCAATTCTTGAATCATTTGAGGGCTTTCCATAGCGGCTTAACGTTAACGTTAATATTGAAAGTTAGTCAATTTAGGGAGGCTAGGAAAAACCAAATCTTAGCCATCTCTTCTTTAGACTTGGCAAAAGGGATCGTTAAAAGTCTCACTATAGAAGTAGAGGGGGCTTTATGGTTCTGAGGGGGATCATTCACATTCTTACCACCGGGGTCGTCTTTTTATCGTCTGCGAAAGCGGATGCGGCGACAATGGCTCAGCGCATTCCGGATCTTACAAAAAGTGCGGTGAATCTCACCGGGGACTTTGCAAACCTACGAAAATTTTACAGTGATGACGTGGAACCGCCGGAACTTGAGTTATTGCGCGAGTATCGCGTTATTCTCATTGCGGGATTTCTTGCGGATCCCGTCCGATATCTCCGCGACCTCCCCGGGGGCAGCAACCTAGGATCTTACTTCGATGCGCAAATTCGCTGGCTTGAACATCACGGCATCGAAATGGAGTGGCCTCCTGTGGATTCCGAGCAAACCGTGGAAGAAAATGCCAAGGTGATTGCGCAGGCGATCGAAACCTCGCCCAAACCTGTGATGATTTTCTCTCACAGTAAGGGCGGTCTCGACACGCTTCACGCCCTCATCTCTCGTCCCGACTTAAAGTCGAAAGTAAAAGGATGGATTGCCCTTAATCCGCCGTTTCAAGGCTCTCCTCTTGCCAATGCTTTTGCAGAAAATTTCGCGCTTCGATGGGCGACGGTGAAGGCCCTCGGCTGGCTCGGTGGATCCGAACGCACGCTGATGAATATGACCGTGGATGAGCGCTTGGACTACAATCGAACAAATGCTCTCGAGATCGAAAAAGTCCTTCACGATGTTCCTGTGCTCACCATTGCCTCCTGGGTCTCTAATAAACCGAGGAAGATCGACACGGTTTTTGAAATCACTCGAAACTATATTTTACGACAGGGCTACATCAATGACGGCGCAGTGCCGTGGGAAAGCGCAGTCCTGGAAGGAATGGGCTTCGTGACGATTCCCGAAGTGGATCATGCCACCTTGGTGTCTGGAAGTTATTTTATTCCCCACGACCGCATGCGAAGCACAAAGGCATGCGTGAGTTTGTTGTTTAGACATATCGACGCGCACGTCCGCGCGATGCGCGGGCCATCACCTTTTTGATCTAAATTTCCTGAATAATTGGGATAGGTGTAAAAATTTGCAATATTTTACACCCACGCTTACAATAGCCCATGGCATACGCAAATATTAAGCTATCCACTCACGCCTTAAATAAAATCAAAAAACTCACGGGTGAAAAGACCGGCCAGAAAGCAATTCAGAATGTGCTCGATTTTTTCTTTCGCATGAGCAACCAGGCTAAGACTTTAGACGTGTTAAAGAGTGTCGAGTTCAAAAATAATTTCAACCCTCTGAAGCTGCGTAAGAAAGAACGATAGTGCCGATCGATCGATTCATTTTAGACTCGTCGATTTGGATAGAACTTGAGCGTGGTAATGAAAAGATTATCGAATTCTGTCGGCCTTTATTTGCAACTGGCCGAGTGGATATTGTAGACCTGATCGTTGCGGAGGTTCTAAGAGGAACCAAGACAAAAAAATCCTATCAGACTCTTGAGAGTCATTTTCAGAATTTCAGAATTCTATCAACTGATTGGATAAGTGTCGCAGGTCTGGCATTTCAGGTAGCAAGAAGAGGATTTTATCCTCCGTTATCAGACCTCTATATTGCAAGATGTACAATTTCAGAACGCAGTAAGCTGGTCACTCAAGATAATGATTTCAAACAAATCCAAAAGGTCTATCCATTCGATTTAATCTTAATCTAGCGAAATTAAAAGAGTTTAAGTCTTTCTTGAACGAGCTTCCCTGCAGCGTCGAGATCCACCTGTTCCAGGGTGTCCGCATTAGCCGTCAAGCGATTGAGAATCTCCGTTTGAATCTCTCCCCGTTCTTTCACATCTGCATACGGGATAGAGTGAAACATAATCATGGAATAGCGTGGAATGAATCTCTCGCCGTGTCGCTCTTCCAAAGACCACTCGAGATGCTTCTTCAAATGAAATTTGGGATCTCGCACAGTGTCTCGCATCTCCACGTAATTTTCGAGGGCGAGATCGGCAATTGCATTGGCATTTCTCATTCGGTCCTTCTCGAAACTTTGAAATGCCGTTCTCCAGTCACCATTCGACTTTTCCAATTGGGCGTCTAAAGAAAGACAATCTTCAAAAGCGCAATTCATTCCTTGTCCATGAAAGGGCACGATCGCATGCGCAGCGTCTCCCAGAAGCAAAACTTGATCTTCATGAGACCAGGGCGAGCATCTGACCGTTGTGAGCATTCCGGTAGGCCGAGAAAGAAATTCCTCCTCCAGATAAGGAATCATGGGAAGGCTATCCGGAAACTCATTTTGAAAAAATCCGCGAACCGCAGGGGGGGTCGTCAAGCGATCAAAACCATCCTTATGAGGAAGAAAAAGCGTGGCTGTAAAGCTGGAATCCAAATTGGGAAGGGCGATGAGCATGTACTCCCCTCGCGGCCAAATATGCAGCGCATTTTTGTCCATTCGAAAGCCTTTTGAAAAATCATCGGGGGGAATCGTAAGCTCCTTGTAACCATGATCCAAAACATCTTCGCTGAATTGGATGCCAGCTTGCTTCACGAGTGAATCCCGAACAGCGGAAGCCGAGCCGTCCGTCCCAATCAATTGGTCATAGTTCACTTCTGTTTCCGAGCGATTTTCGCTTTGAAAGGTGGCTATTTTTCTTTTGAGATCCACGTGAGTACACCTTTGTTTGAATTGTATGGTCACTTTCCCCGTGGCTTCGGCGGCGCTTAACAGTGCAGCGTTTAAAGCGCCGCGCGAAATCGAATAAATAACTTCAGAATCAATTTTGCCGTACCTCTGAAAATTCAAATTCCCTTGCAAGT
The DNA here is from genome assembly GCA_002343335.1 of Bacteriovoracaceae bacterium UBA2394. Classification (GTDB taxonomy): domain Bacteria; phylum Bdellovibrionota; class UBA2394; order UBA2394; family UBA2394; genus UBA2394. Next base: position 718 of record DDSI01000048.1, on the reverse strand, counting down.
CGTGAAGTAACCGTCCCTTCATGGGGATCGTGAGCCGTTCGATTTGAGGATAGATTCCGACAGCCCTCAGCGCGACGATTCCTCGGTGCGCGAGGGCCAAGTTTATGGAACGTCCTGCTGAGATCGATTCACGGCGCATATCTACTCGTCGCTCGAAAATCTCTACTTCGAATCCCCTCCGCGCCAAAAAGAGCGAGAGCAGTGACCCAGCCAGACCCGCGCCAACGAGGTGAATCTTTCCACTCATGAAAGTAGCTCCGCAAATCGGAAAACATCCGAGTAGGTGTTGTAGAGTGGCACGGGGCTCACCCGAATCACATCCGGCTCTCGCCAATCACAAACCACTCCCTGCTCCGTCAGTTTCTTAAATACCTCGCGGCCACCCGCGATATTCAATGAGAGCTGGCATCCTCGCGCCTCAGGATCCTTAGGCGTGAGAACTTGCACCCCGGCTTTCTTGGAGAGCAAAAATTCTAAATAGCCTGTGAGCGATTTGGATTTCAGACGCAAACTCTCCATCCCCGCGTCTCGAAAGATCTCAAGCGAGGCTCGAAGCGGCAGCAGGGAGAAGATAGGAGGATTCGACAATTGCCAACCCTCCACACCAGGAATGGGAACGAATTCCGATTTCATTTGGAATCGAGATTGTTTGTCATGGCCCCACCAGCCCTGAAGGCGTTTCAAACTAGAATCGTTTGCAAATCGTTCATGCACAAAC
>DDSI01000019.1 GCA_002343335.1 Bacteriovoracaceae bacterium UBA2394 | reverse complement strand
CTCCAAGCCTTGTAAGAGCGATCAAAAACTTTAAATTCCACTTCTTGTTGAAACCATACACGCTGCGCAGCACGCATGTTTTTGGGATCAACCGCCGCAGATCGCCCCTCTTCCATCATGGCATTCAATCGAACAGCCACTTCTTCCGCCGGCGTATTTTCAGAAAGATACCCAGACGCGCCGCCATTTTTCATTTCTTCCAATTGGCGTCGATCCACATCGTCTTTGACGACGGAAAGTATCACAGAATCTTGTTTAGATTTCAGCTGCTGCAGATTTTCTTTTCCCTGTGGCTCTCGCATATCTAACAAGATGCAATCGGCCTGCGTCTGCAGCGCATCTTGCCAGGTTCCAAAACTAACGACATCAAGGCCGGATTCCTTTAAGGCGGGCCCCCACGACTCTCGGACACGGTTAGAGCCTGCAACCTTCTTTGAGACTGGCATAGGGTTCATTATCCGCCCAAATCGCCTTTTCCTACAAGGAGGAGCCTCTCTCTGCACAATTTTCATAGACGGAGCGCCGCGTTAAACCAAAGCGCCGGCCTTCCGATATAATTAAAGCGGGGGAATTTTCCTTTTGAAACCGCTTTTAAACTCATTGAATAGAGCTCCGGAGCTCACGCTCGAGGATTTATTGGATATAAAAATTCCAATCGATCTGTTTGAGCAGATTCCGCTGGAATTCTGTCGCAAGTTTAAAATTCTTCCCCTGCGTTTGGAAACGCAATCTGGAATTCTTTCCTTCGTTTTTGTCGATTCCGCGCTTGGTGTCGAATTAGAGAAACTTCGCGCACGATTGGGTTGGATGCACCTCTCTGCTTTTCGCATCACGCAAGAAACCTTCGAGTCTTTGCTCACCCAATGCGAATCTGCCACCGCGTCGTTTGCCGAATCGGCGATGGAAAATATTGTTCGAAATCGGTCCGTAGCGCTCATTGAGCCGGATCATAAGTTTGAAGGACTACTCACCGAACTCCTGAAGTCTCAAGGACTCGAAGTGCGGCACTATGGATCCGAAGATAAATTTTTTGAGTTTTTGCATCGAACGACGTCACGACCGAAGCCCAAAGGGGCCGTTGACCTGCCGGAAGATGAAAATGAAACCCCGGAAGACCGCCTTTTGCAAATGGCTGAAACGCAGAATGCGGTGCCCTTTCGCTATGTCGTGGCGCGAAGCGAAGTCTTAAAAGCCGCTGCCAAATTTTCCGAGCGCATATGGGGAGTCGCTCCAACCTTAAGCGTATCCATCCTCGAAGAAAATTGGTTTCGTACCAACATTTTAGAGCGAGCGAAGTCTCAAACCTCATCAGAAGATCTTCAATTCTTCATCAAGCATGAAGATTTTTATCATGCTGCTCTTGAGTGCCTCCAACAAGGAAACCTCATTCAAGCCGTAGAATTTTTGGAACGGGTGCCGAGCGAAAATGCCTACTTTCTTCGAGCTCAAACCATTCTCGGAAAGGCCTTTCTCAAAAAGAAAAATTACAACAAAGCAGTGGAACACTTTCAGCGAGCCTATGATTATTGGTGCGAAGATCCGGACGCCATCGTCGATGAAATTGTTTTAAAATTGCTCTATCATCTCGCGTATTCTTTTGAGAAAGTTCACCGACCTGAAGATGCGCTTCGACTTTATGAGCGTATTGCTGGAGAGAATCCTCTTTTTCGAGAAGTGGGCGCTCGTCTTGCGCGCGTAAAGGAAACGCTTCGCAAAGCCAACGCCGCGCAAGAAAAGAAAATGGGTCTGCCTGCCTTCACAGCATTCCGCAAGGAAACCGCGTCTCGCTACGAACACCTTCAAGAACTCGGTCGAGGCGGGATGGGAATTGTCTTTCGAGCTCGAGATCAAATCCTAGGACGCGATCTTGCGCTCAAAGTTTTGAATTCTCACTTCAAGCACGATGAAAAGATTGTTGAAACATTCCTTCGAGAAGCGAAATCCCTCGCCGCGCTTAATCATTTGCATATTGTTACGATCTTCGACGCGGGAATTGAGGAAGGTAACTATTACATCGCAATGGAATACATCGAAGGGAAAACGGTTCGCGATCTGCTCAAAGCTCGAGGACATTTCCGATTGTCCACAGCCATCTCTCTCAGTAAACAGGTATTGAAAGCGCTCAGTTACGCGCATTCTAAAAAAGTTATTCATCGCGATATCACGACCAACAACATGATGCTCACAGAAAATAAAATTATTAAGCTCATGGACTTCGGTTTGGCTCGGGTTGTGAATCAATTGCATTCCGAACAATCCATCATTGGCGGAACGCCGTACTTCATGTCCCCGGAGCAAGTTGAAGGTGCTCCTATTGATCATCGTACGGACATTTATTCTTTCGGAGTCTGCCTTTTTGAAATGACGACGGGGCAGGTGCCGTTCCCGATGGAGAATCCGGGCTACCATCACCTGCACACGAAAGCGCCAGATGCTCGAACGGTGAAACCAGATTTACCCCCGGAGATTTGTGAGATCATCGCCAAATGCCTGGAGAAGAAAGTTGAAGATCGCTATCAAACGGCGGAAGCCATTTTGGAGGATTTGAAGAAAGTACCTCTAGATTCAGTAGAAATTTCTCTGAGATCGAAACCGGAAAAGAGCAATAGCAAGAGGAAGCGGACATGATTTTGTTTCCCCCATTTCGAGGATTCGTACGCACATTTGTTTTCGTGTGCGGGGGAGTCTTCATTCTCCAACAATTCGCGCAGTTCGGCCCGACTTCCAATCCTGAGCTCTATTCCAATCTAGTTAGATTTTTCGGCTTAACACCGGAGCTCGTTTTCAAGGGCATGGTCTATCAGCTCGTCACCTGGATGTTTCTCCATGGAAGCTTCATTCATTTGCTCTTCAACATGTTCGGCTTTTGGATGTTTGGAAGTTTGTTGGAAGAACTTTGGGGCACAAAGCGAATGGTGACCTTCACCCTACTGACGGGACTCTTTACCGGCCTCGTCATTTGTCTCTTTGGTCTGATGGATTCGATGACCTTTTTGCTTCCGACCATTGGTGCGTCCGGTGTGGTCTTTGCAACGCTGATCGCAGTGAGCCGACTGAATCCCGATCAAATGGTTCTCTTCTTTTTTGTATTTCCTATGCGAATGAAGTATTTCGCTTATCTCATGGTGCTGATTGAATTCTATGCTCTGTATACGAGCAACCAACAAGGAATCAGCAACATTGGTCACTTGGGTGGCGCTTTATTTGGATTTCTCTATGTAAGTTGGACGATGCGCCGACGTCGATCCGGTCGCGGGGGCGGTTCTTTCGGCGGCAGTGGTGGCGGAAATTGGTTTCAGCGTCTGAAAGATCAATGGCATCACAGGCGTATGCGTAAAAAAATTCGGGTGATTAAAATCAATGGTTCGGGAAATCGAACGACTTATCATTGAATGGTCGTATTGATTTTGGGGTGAACAAAAATGACGGCAACACCGGTATCTCTAAAAGCGCAGAGACGAAATTCTTTTGATGAGATTAAGCGTCTCATCGCCGCAAAATATCCCATCATTTGGATCGAAAGTTGGGAAGAGGACCGCGTCGAGCAAACGTTAAGCAAAGTAGCGAGCTCTGCGTTTTCACAGCCGCTCACTTTTCAATCATGGAGCGAAACTCAAGGCCTAGGCGACGGTAAGAAGAAACCGCTTGTGGAGGTTCTGCAGAATTTTTTACAACAACCTCAAAATGGCCTGCTCCTTATCAAAGACTTTTCGTGGCATTTGGGTAGTGAGTCTCTGCTAAAACGCACTCTTCGGGATGTGTTTCAAACAACCAAAGGTTCATTTAAGACCGTCTTTCTGCTTTCTCCTTATGCTCACATTCCGGAAGATATGCTGAAGGAAATCTTAAGCCTCGATTTTGATCTTCCCGACGAAAATGATCTCTCTTCCATTTTTGACGGAGTACTCAAAGGTTCTCCGAAAGTGAAAATCGCTTTGACGGACGAACAGAGAATGAAACTCCTCAAAGGAGCCCTCGGACTCACCGGCGACGAAGCAAAGTTCATTTTTCAAAAAATGCTCGTGGGAAAGGCGGAGCTAAAAGAAGACGCCTTAGAGATTATTTTCGAAGAAAAGGCTCGAATCATAAAACGCGACGGTCTTTTGGAATACGTCCCTACAAAATACAAGCTCGATGACATTGGAGGTTTAGAAAACCTCAAAGAGTGGCTGAAGGATCGAACTCAATTTTTTTCAAAAGAAGCTCAAGCTGCCGGACTGCGAATGCCCAAAGGAATTCTCATGACCGGCGTCAGCGGCTGCGGGAAATC
>DDSI01000168.1 GCA_002343335.1 Bacteriovoracaceae bacterium UBA2394 | reverse complement strand
CTTCAAGTTACTGACCATGTCCGGCGCGTACTGGAAGGGTGATCAAAACAATCCAGTTTTGCAGCGAATTTACGGAACGATTTTTCCCACGAAGGATGAGCTCGACACCCATTTGAAGATGCTCGAAGAAGCGAAGAAGCGTGATCATCGCGAGCTCGGGAAAAAACTCGATCTCTTCGGATTTCACGAGTGGGCACCGGGCAGTCCATTTTTTCACCCTCGCGGCACGATCGTTTACAATCAGATGATCGATTTCATTCGCGAGCTCTATCAGAAATACAATTACCGCGAAGTCATGACGCCGCAGGTTTTTGATTCGAAGCTCTATGCACAGTCAGGCCATTTGGCGAATTTCTCGGACGATATGTTTAACATTCCGGAGAAAGACGATCAGTTCTCATGCTTAAAGCCGATGAATTGTCCCGGCCATTGCTTACTCTACAAATCGACTCTCTATAGTTATCGCGAACTCCCGCTCCGGATGGCGGAGTTCACGAAACTTCATCGCAATGAGGGCACCGGCGCCCTTCACGGCATCACACGCGTCCGCGCTCTTTCGCAAGACGACGCTCACATTTTTTGCACGGAAGAGCAGATGGATTACGAAATCGATTCGTTTTTCAAATTCGTGGATGAAGTTTATGCCACGTTTGGCTTAGGAAAATATGTTTTGAAACTTGCGCTGCGTCCTGAGAAGAGACTGGGCTCCGATGAATCGTGGGACAAAGCGGAGGATGCGTTGGAACGCGCACTCAAACGCCGGGGTGCGGAATACGAACTCGTTCCAGGCGAAGGCGGATTCTACGGACCGAAATATGAATTCCATATTAAGGACGCGAGCGGTCGCTCATGGCAATTGGCCACGCTGCAACTCGATTATAATTTCCCCGAGCGATTCGATTTGGAATATGTGGCGGCGGATTCGAAGCGCCATCGTCCGGTCATGCTCCATCGCGCGATCTTGGGTTCGCTCGAAAGATTTTTTGGCGTGTATCTTGAGCACTGTGAAGGCTACTTCCCGACATGGCTGGCACCTACGCAGGTGTACCTCGTTCCGATTCGAGACACGCATCGCGCTTTTGCGCAGCAGGTCGCCGCGCAATTGCAGGCCCAAGGAATTCGTGTGGTTTGCGATGACGAGGATTCCAACATGGGCGGTCGCGTACGGAAGGCTGTGAATTTACGCGTTCCTTATATTGGCGTGATCGGCGATCGCGAGATGGAAGCACAATCGCTCGCACTGAAGACGGGGCGAGAAACGACAAAGGGCACCCACGGTGTCGAAGAATTTATAAAGACACTGAAGAAGGAGATCCAAACCAGATCCCTCACCGCACTTGTTGAAAATGCAGAGCCTCAAAAAGTCGAATATAAGAAGAGTTCCTAAGCGACAATTTTCTCCGCCCCAACTTGTCCCGGGACAAGTTGGAACATATGATGACCCTGAAAATCGAAGGTAAAGATGCAAACTTTCACAACCTCCGCATGTTCATTCGGGACGGCGCCGAGTGGAAATTACTAGGCTGGGCCAATGAGCGTCTGTCTTAATTGAGTTGGTCATGCAATTAAATCCAGTTCCACCTGAAATTGCCAAAGCAGGATTGCGTTCACTTAAATCGACGTGCCTTTCTTCCGGAAATTCTGAGCTATCACCGCTGCAGTTACAATTTTTGTCGGGAGTGCAACAGCACATTCTGAATTCGGACTTTGCGATTGAGCCAAGGAAACCATCACACCGAAGTAAAGGATAGGTATGAAATCCAATTTATTGTCCGGCTTCCTTATTTTCATTGCAGGCGTGATGGTCCCGCTGACCGTGGCTTTGAACAGTCGCGTCGGTCAAGAGTTGAGAAATCCGCTCTTGGGAGCGGCCGCGGTTCCGATCGTTGGAAGTGTGTTTATGATTCTTTTGCTCACTTTACTTCGACCGCCCCTTCCCAGCTGGGAAAATTTCACGGCGGTGCCTTGGTACGCGTGGCTTGGAGGTGCGATGGTGACAACTTATTTCATCATTTTGATTTTTAATGCGCCGAGGGTGGGATTGGGATTTGCAGTGTCGCTCGTAGTGACGGGACAACTCGCAGTAAGTTCAATGATCGATCACTTTGGATTATTCGGTCTGCCAGTCGCCCCGTTTTCATGGGGTCGCTTCGCCGGAGCGATTTTTATCATCTCCGGCGTCGCACTCCTCAAGTTTTTTTAGTCCCACCGAATTTTTCGATTGCTGTCGTCAGTCGTGGCTCCGGACGCTATGAGTCGTCCGGTCTTTGAGTACACGCGAATCTGCGTGCCTTCGTCGCAAACGTACTTAATCTTGTACACATCGTGCCTGTCGCCCGTCGTCGCGGGAACAATGAAGTTCATCACGTGATAGAAGTAGCCGTTTCGCCCATCATCCCCCTTCGAAGGATCGATTTGAAGCTCTTGGGCCCACTCATCGTAGCTCGCTTTCATCGCCTCAGAGGAGAGCTCGTCTCGCTCCATATATTCGCCGTCGCCATAATAATCACCCTTCGAAGCCAAACCATCAAAGAACGCGATGACATCCGTCCGCAGCTGAGCGAAATCATCTGGATCCCCACGGTGAGAAGCGGGAGTGGTGGTGAGTTGAGGTCTGGTCGAGCCAATGATAAAGTCATAACCAACTTTATGTTTCTCACAAATTTTTTGGACCTTCTCTTCGACGGCAGCTCGATCTTCCATAGTTCTCACATACACCGTGACTCTGCCTCCAGTTGTGCCGACTACGTGCACGCCCGCGGGCTTACCGAGCATAGCGACCGCAACTTGTTTCTTAGCTTTTTCAAGTTTCGCAGCAGCGTCTCCTGCGATGACGGAACCAGAGCTGTAAACAATATTTTGAACACGGTCTAACCAAGAAGCGACAGCCAAAACCTCTGGGCGAGCTGTGAAGTCAATCGTGCTAGCTCCTGCACGAGTAACTTCACCGCCCAGAGCTTTTATGGATCCAACTATTTCATCACGCTTAGTCCTATCACCAAGCATCATCGTGGCCTTAATCGTCACGTTGTCAGCGTCGGAGAACTCAGTGATGCCCGGCGCGCCATCAACCCTAATGATGCCATCTTTCGGTTTGATTTTTGGAACGGCACCGACACGCGCGGTCTTCACACCCGCATGAGAAAATGAATTTGCGATCAGATCGAATTGATTGGCGTTAGAATTCACCTCAAAAATCACTGCCCTGAAAACGCCATCTCCAAAATGCGCCACACTCTGCAAAGATACCCTGAGACGATTTTGGAGCAACTCACCATACTTAAAGGTCGGCGTGAAGCCGTGTCGCACTCGAGCGTCGTAAGAAACAACGACATATACCCTTTCATTAGGAGTAAAATGGAGCGAACTCGCCGCCCGATCAAGAGCAACTCGATCTTCTGTCAAAGCCCGAAGATCGAGCCATTCAGTTTTCATTCCAAGGTCACCCAACTCTTCAGGCGTCGGCGGTTTTGTTGAACCGAGAGCAACTTGCTTCAAACTCATGGCAGCGGTGAGCTGGGACTTTCTGCCACGCACTTCAACGGTGTAATAGCGGAACGACGGCTCTTCCGGTCGAGCAATGATTTCTAGTCCCAGCTTGGTGATTTGAGTCGCGGTTTCCAACCGGGCAAGATCTGAAAAATCTTTGAAATCCATCGTTAGCCACAAATTACCCTTATTGTTTCCTTTTAATTTACCGACAAGCTTTCGCGCATCGGGAGTGAGCTTGTCCATTGCGAGGACCGTCACATCTTCGGGACAGTTGGACGCCGCTGAGAGAGAAAAGTGATTGGGCGCGAATACAACGGTGAGAATAAGGAAAATATTTCGAAGAAATTGGGCTACCATACGAATGCCTCCAAGCGTCATCGGGTAGGCCCACCCCATGCAGGTTGGGTGTGATTTAGACCATTCAATTTTCCAACTCAACGGGAAAGTGACCACTCCGCCACTATTTGTATACAAAAGCGCCAGCCGAACTTGGTCGGCGAGCTTATCCAGTCACGAAGGGACTAACTTGTCCCAGGACAAGTTGAGTCGTATATTGGCCGGAATGGGGGCGCCTGGTTTCGACGGATGTTCGGAAGGCGGCTCTGCATGTCGAGGTGTCAGTGATCTCGTAACCTCATTGGCAAAAAATAAAAGACGATAACTTCGCCTTAGCAGCCTAAGCGCTGCTCATCGATTCGGATGGACTCCTGCTAAGTCCGGACGGTGTTAAAAAAGCAGGGATGTCGCTCCTCAGAGCTTCAGTGTTGAGACGGCATTAATATCTGCAGCTCGGGTGGTGTTTATCCCGCTCTTCGGAGATGCATCACTTTAAATTAAAGGAAGAGATACACATGTAGATGGGTCGTTTGAAGGCATTCGGACGGGAGTTCGATTCTCCCCGCCTCCACCAAATTGAACAGTAGGCGAACCGGCGCGCGGGCGTTGATTTTGTTGGAATTTTTGACCAGATCACAAAGGGTTCGTCCAGTGTTCAGGTTGGGTGATCATCGAGAAGCATTTTGGGGTGTAGAAAAACTTGTGATATTTAAATCAATGTCGACTGCGGATTTTATAGCGACGCTTTCTTTGATAGTTGCGATTCTATCCCTCCTTATAAATTTAATTCCTCTTTGGAGAGATAGAGCTCGAATCGACTTCAGCCTTTATCTCGCTGAATTGGGCAGCTTTAAAAACAACGTATTCGTAAAAGAAAGTGACCAATACGCATTTCGGATCGTCAATTCTGGTCGCAGGCCCATCACAGTCACCCACGTGGGTGGAGTAACAAAAGATGACTGTATTGTTCAATTTTGGCTATGGAGACTTACGGGACTGTTTTCTCCAAGAATGTTTATCATTAATGACCCGGGGTTGAAAAATTTGCTCAAAGATAAAGACGGCAACGATAGAACGCTAAATGAAGGCGAGTATAGCTCTGGTTCTGTCCAAATCGACCCTACACTTTTCAGAAATAATGGCGGCATGCGTGCTCGACAGTTTCACGTAATAGATTCAGTTGGTCGGTATCATCGACTATCTTGCAGTGCTCATTGCAAACTTAACAAAGCCCTCGACAAATTATCTCGAAGCTACACCTCTCCGAATACCAATCTTTCGTAAGCGTTCGAGCACCGCTGTCTTGGATATTTTTAGTTTTTCTGCGATTTCTCGCGCGCTCAGTTTGTTTTCAAGATACATTTTCCGAAGTTTTTCAGGTTCGATTTCAAAACGCCTCGGAATAAACTTGAATAAATACAGGTAAGTTGAGGGGTTCGCCCATTGATTGGGTCGGTCGCACCAGCCAATCTGAATATTGACAGGCACACACCTTCTTAGTGCACTTAAACTCTTGGAGGAATTCTATGGCTCAATATGTGGACGGATTCGTCATCCCAATTAAACGCAAAAATGTGAAAGCTTATAAGAAGCTCGCCAGTTGGGGCTGTAAGGTGTGGATGAAGCACGGAGCACTAAGTTATTATGAAACAATCATGGACGATTTTCCAAATCACGGCGCGGGCTTTAAGAAGATGTGCAAACTCAAAAACGGCGAGACCGCTGTCTTTGCTTTTGTGACCTACAAATCAAAAGCCCATCGCAATCAGGTTAATAAGAAAGTTATGAAGGAGATGTCGGCAACGGAATGCGAGATGAAAATGCCCTTCGATATGAAGCGATTTGCCATGGCGGGCTGCAAGGTCATTGTTCGAGCAAAATGATATTTTTCGGAAAGCCAGTGAGCGCCTCGTTGAAACTTCACTCGAGATTAACTCGCGAGCATTCCGCCATTGCTCTCCGGAACTAAGAATTCGCCGCCCTGCGTTTCAGATATATCCAAAACGACTAAAATCGGAGGCTGATATTTCTGTTTGTTCAAACACTTTTCCGAGTTTTGAACCTGCGCGAGACTCTGTTTTTCATCCATGATTTTTTCCCACATATACCCCTCAACTCTCTATGAATCCCGCATTACTCTCAAGATCTAAAGCTCCTCCGCCATCGGTGCAATGCACGCTCAACTCGACAAGTTTAGGTGCGGTGTATTCGAGCTTTTTCACTTCCGTGTTCTCAATGCTCTTTGAATTTTTTTCCCAATCCTTCATTGTAGAAATATTCAATCAGCAGAGTCGGATCTCGTCCAACAGAGAAAGCTGACTCAAAGATTTTCTAGATACACTTCCAATTTATCGAATGATCCTGTCCAACCCACCGTCATCCCACCTTTCGATCTAATAAATGTTTCGAGCTCCTCTTTCGTGCTTGGGCCATGCACTTCCCACGTAACCGTCACGCGCGTGCTATCGTGGCCCTCCTCGAAGAGTTTTACGGTGGTGAGCATCGTCTCCGGCCAAGTTGGGACCATTGGATGACGAGACGCATTTTCATTCTCGTCACAAAATTGCTGGGAGTAGACAAGCGTGTCGGGATTTTTGATTTCCAGATACTTGGTACGCCCATATATTTTCATGCCTGCGTCATTCGACATGAAATAAAATGTCGTGCCTCCAACTTGTATATCCGCTCGAATAAATTCCATATTAAAGCCGGTAGGCGCCAACCATTTGGAAAAATGCTTGGGATCCGTCCACATTTTAAACATCGTCTCGATGGGCACCTCGAAAGAACGGTTGATCACGAACTTCTCTTTGCCCGACCCTTCGACCTCCAAATATTCCGCAAGTCGATCCCAAGTGGCCTCTCCGCCCGCCTTCTTAATGAATTTCCTCATTTCGTCCGCGGCCTCAGGTGTGGCCAGAGCAAAGGACAAATCCAACCTCGTTCGATTCCTTGAGACTTCGTTAAAGAGAGCAGTGACCCTAAAAAGCGGGGGACGATAACGGCAACTGTTTTACTTAACCTTCTGAAAGGTGCATTCAGCGCTCGCCTTACTATGAGGGAGTCCGATGCTAATTCCGCCCGGCAGACGTTTGCGGCCCCACCAAGCGGAAGACTTATACAACAATGTCAGCGACTTCACGCCAGCTCGATCTTTGATGTTCTTTATAAAAATCTCGAAATCCGTGGAATTCTGAACGCCGTTTCTCAAATGATACTGAAGTCCAAAAAGTTCCTCACGACCATACGATTCCGTCACATTTTCGTCTCGAAGCTCACCGCACGCTCCCTTTGCGATTTCAAAATACTGAGAGGATTCATCCACGCCGTAACTTTTGCTAATCTCTCTTTGAATATCATTCTGGCCTATCCGCTGGGGCTCGGTATCTGAATCTGGATGAATCATCGTCGTATGTACCGCCAAACACCCCGGAGCCTGAAGTTCAATCTCAGATTTTATGAGTGGAAATTTCCAATCTTCACCTCCACCCACGAGTCCCCTTCCTTTCAACACACAGTCCGAAGTGGGCAGCCAAGTGCCTACGATTTTTGCGACATCTTCACCATTCATGTCGCGCGCGTTTACATTGCCCGCAAATCCAACGAGCAAAATTAAAACTAATATTCCGAACGAAGTTTTCATATTAATCCTTTCAGCGAATTTAAAATTCAATTGCCTAATTCTTTGCGCATGAGCTCCAAGATTTTCACGTCACCGCCATCCGAACTCATGGTGCCTTCATCGATGACATGAATGGGTGCCGTCAAAGTATGCGTGCCGCGATCATAGGCATACTTAGGCTTCTCTCTTCGATGCGGGCAATCGATCGTAAGCGGACCCGTTAACATTTTCAGAAGCACCTTTTGATCGCGAGGATCATTGGCATTCAGACATTGAATGCCATCGATCATTGGATCGACGCCGTCGAAACTGATCATCGTGATCCCAACCAGATCAAATTGTGTAGAACCGCCCAACTTACAATTCGAGTTGATCGTCAAATAGGAATCGATATCCGCGCTGCCCTTGCTCACTTGGGCGCCGTTCGAATACCGCTCGGCGATGTGTCTGAATCGCGCTTTGATGCGATTCAAGTCGAAATAATATTTCTCCCAAAACTCGAGTTGTTCCGGCGATCCTACTTGGGCAACTCTATGGCCATTTGCTTTCAGATAGGCGATTGCATTTTCCAAGAGAAGAGTTGTCTTTGAAGGGCTGTCGATAACTTTTCGGTCGACAGAAATGTCAATCTCCATAGATCGATCAAGCCTTCTCTCCATCTGAAGGGCCAATGCATCATAGATTTTTTTAAAAGATGCATTTCCATTTGCTTCACCAATTCTTCGAATCGATTCTGCGCGGTCCTTTGCATTTTGAATTGCAGCGTCGATTGCCTCTAAGCGATCCTTCGCTCCATCTTGAACATTCTTTAGATCGGCTTCCAAATCTTCAACTCTCGGCGTCTTCCACTCATGGAGCGGATAGAAATTATTCACTTTCGAATAGGCTTTGCCAGGAAGAGGTTCAAATCCCGAAGCTCCGAGCCTGGAAACATCTCCTCCGCCACTCAGCGCATACAACACAAGTGTCGCGCTGACCCTGATCAAACAATTTTTCATTTTCATGATTCTCTCCTTAAAAAATTACTCTTCGAACTCTGATACGTGCGCAGGCTGAACAAGGTCAATGACACAACTGAACATACTCCAATCGCTCGGCAAAAATTGCCGAGTCATTTCATATATTTAGATGCATTTCGAAAGGTTCCTCTAGGCCGCTAAAATTCCTGCCGATTCGATTTTTCCGAAACGGAATACTCGTATGCCGTCGAGCTTCTGTCGAAGTCGCGACGAATATGCGNNAGCATCGCGTTCAGTGCATTGCGCTCAATGCGGTGCTTGAGCTGCAGCGAAGGAGTTCGATTGAGATGAAAATCAATTCGAACATAGGTTCGCTACAGGCTATTCGAATGCTCGGTGCAACATCGAAGGCGTTGTCGCGCGCACTCGAGCGCTTGGCTACCGGAAGACGCATCAATCGTGCGGGAGATGACGCGGCCGGGCTCGCGGTCGGAACGGGAATCGATTCTCAGCGTCGAGGAATGCTGCAGGTGATTCGCAATCTCAACGACTCAAAAGGTTTCTTGAATGTAGCGGATGGCGCTCTGGCGGAACAAATGAGTCTCGTACAAAGAATGCGGGAACTTGCTATGCAAGCGTCGAATGGAACTTTGGGTCTCCGTGATCGGGAGTATTTGGATTCTGAGATGCAGCAGCTCTTTAAAGAGTTCCACCGTCTCACCGAGCAGACAAATTTTAATGGTACCAATCTTCTAGATGGGTCATTCACGACGACCGCCCTTCAAGCTGGAGTGCGAAAGGGCGAACAAATTCAGTTCAATGTAAAGTCCACCGATGCTTCCGACATCTTCAAACGTGCAAGAGCGACCGGAAGTTTTGACGCTCGATCTACCACAAGTTCTGCCGCAGGTACCCTTGATGTCCATACCGGTGATTTCAACGGAGATGGAATTAAAGACGTGGCAAGCCTCTCCACCGGCGGCCTCCAAGTGCGAATGGGCAATGGAGATGGAACATTTGGAAGTTCTCCGAGTTTCACCGCTGGCACGACACTTGCGACGGATCTCAACGTCGCAGATATAAACGACGATGGGTACGATGACATTATTGTGGCGGATCGCAGCGCTGGCTCCGTAAAAGTTTGGCAAAGCACAGGATCCGGCACGTTCGTTCAAAGCGCAACGATCAATGTCAATGCGGCTATCGGCCTCAATCCTGCGAATGTGGAAATCGGAGATATAAATGGAGATGGGCATCTGGATATCGTCACAGGACTTCAGGGCGGACCTCCGGGAGTGGCCACCATTCTTGGAAATGGAAATGGTACTTTCCAGGTGGCCACAGCAACTCCCGCAGGACCTCAAGGCGCCTTTAATTTAGATGTCGCACTGGCTGATATGAATGGAGATGGTTCTCTCGACATCATTGCTTCGGAGCGAGCTCCAGGGGTCGTTCATGTGCAGCTCAATAATGGCAATGGCACCTTCCAAAGTTCCTTAGTGACGTTTGTGGATGACTGGGCGGATTCGATAGAGATTGCAGATTTGAATGAAGATGGCGTTCAGGATCTCGTCGTCTACGGAACGAACTTCAACTACATGCGCTCTTTCATGGGAACGGGGCTCGGCACCTTTCACAGTGAAAGCACTTTTGCAATGGAAGCCGATGCGCCCGCGCATTTCAATGGCGGCGTGAGATTGGCCGATCTTAACGACGATGGGCACATTGACATGATCTATAATCCGATCGCCGACGATACATTTTACGCGCGATTCGGAAATGGCGATGGCACCTTCTCTAGTGCAACTTCCTTTGCCTCCGGCTCGAACATGCGAAACTTCTGGTTGGACGACCTCAACAATGACGGGTCTCTCGATTTGATCGATGCGGATGCCACAGACAATCAGATCGGAGTGAGACTAAACGCCGTTAAGATCATGGATGAAACCATGAATTTAAATTTACGAACCCAGTCATCTGCTCAGCGCGTGCTCTCAACGCTGGACTATGCCAGAGATGCGCTCGCTGAGCGAAGAGCCTACATCGGCGCTCTGGCCAATCGATTGGATCTCGCCGAAGGATTTAGTCTCCAATTTGTTGAAAATCTCGCTGGCGCTCAATCGCAAGTCATGGATGCCGACATTGCCCTGGAGACGGCAGAGCTTACTCGGCAGCAGATCTTGCAACAATCCGGCGTGGCTGTTCTCGGTCAGGTCAATCTCCAGCTGCAACTGGTTCTCGCACTGCTTGATGACGGCAATTGATTTTTAGGGAGCAGGTCGCACCGCCACCGAGTACATGCTGGAACTCGAAGTCCCGTAAGGNNCCGAGAGTCACGGTGCCAGCGGCAAATTTTTTCTTGTAAGCTGTTTTATTCCCGTCCGCCGATCCAACATTTGTGAACCCAGAAGAAGCTAACCAGCTTGGCGGCGTCAGATTACTTGGAACAAGCACATACACATCCGCGGATCCGCTCACACGGAATGACAAGAAGTTAGAACCCGTTTTTGTTTTATCGTCATTCGCCGTTCGAATGTACGCCGCGCCTTTCACAATGGACGTCACCGAAGCATAGGTGAAATCACGATCGATGTAAGTCTTTTGCCCATCTTGCAAATTGAGCGCGAGTTGATAGGTTTTGCCCGATGCGACGGAAACATTGCTCACCGTGAAAGCAACTGGATTCGTAGGTTGCGTGGGAGTGGTCGGCTCAGTGGGAGTGGTTGGATTTCCGCCAGTTCCACCAGCACCACGAATTTTGAGTCGCACAAAACTCGAAGAGGGAATTTCAAAATCAATCTGCCCGCCCGAAATAGATTTAGTTTGATAGATGGATTCCGAGGCAGAAGTGTTACGGCCCGGTCCCCAGCGATAAATATCGACAGACCCGCTCGAAACGATGGCATTCAGTTTTAAAGTCACAGATGTCGAGCTTCCCGTGTTGCTAATGAGAGCATTGTAAGAACCATCAGAGTTTTTGGTGAAGACCGAATCCAATGTAGATGTCGCACTCGTGAAATTCGCGGGAATCACAGTCTTTTGATAACCCACAGCGGCGATCACTTGCTTCAAGGCAAAGTAGCCGGGACGCTTGCTTGAACCGCTCGAGCTCAAAATTCCGGCCGTCCCATCATCATATAATTTCCACAATTGTGAACCGTAGACAAAACCACTGCCGGGTTGGTTCATCCGAATAAGTCCGCGCACCATTCGCTTCACAACGGCGGAGTCACCGGAACTAATTCCGCCCCACTCGCTCAACCACATTTTTGGAGAAACACCAACTGTTTGAGCAGCTGCGAAGGTGGACCTCGCCGTTTCTCGGGGATCGTCATTATAAGGATGAGTATCCATGACGTCATAAATGGAACCGGAGCCGAGCTTCCCAGCCGACATGATCGATTTCACCCAAGTATTATAATCCCCGCTCAAAGAACTATTGCTCAATGAAAGTGCGCCCGCATGCAAATAAAAAGGCCGCGAATCCATATAGATAGAAAATGCAAATTTCAAAGCATCGTACGTAGCTTTTGCAAACTTCACATAGTCTTGGTGAGTGCCACACCAACCCTGATGCGAATGGCTTGTACCCCACTTTTGTTGATTGGGTTCATTGGCCGCGGAAAATCGATCGATGTTCGTGTAGCCATTCTTCTTTAACCAATAAACGAGCGTTACGACATAGGCATACCACTCGGTAAGATCATCTTCACGCCAGACCCAATCGTTCGGATAAACGTTGGACCCTCCGAGTGTCTTGCAGCCACCTGCGATTTGACGATTGCCCGGAACGTAAGATTTTCCCCAGTTTGCAGAAGGGCGGAGTACAAGCAACGGCTTCATTCCATTAATCGATTTGATGCGGTCAAAAATATCTCTCTTATACTGCGCCGCTTTGGATTCAAATCTTGAATAATTCACGAGCCCTTCTATGGAGGAAGGATTGGATTGCAAATCCGTTTGAAGTCTTGAAATGCTGGGGTGAGCATACGTGCCATCGGGGTTTGAATCTTGAAATCGCTCCATGCCGACAAAGATTCGAATAGTGTTCATGCCCATATCGGTGAGATGCGCGGGATCGTGAACCTTATCGGCTACGTTCGCTCCGATGTAGGCCATACTTTTATGACTCGAAGTGCTCGAAGTAACCTCAAGCGTGATCCCCTCCGCGCTTCCGCATAAAAATAAAATGGAAATAAGAGATGTGCTGAACAATTTCGTTTTTCGCATTACAAAAGCCCTCATGGTGGGGATTTGCAATTCAGATGCCGACGCGGAAATCGATTTTATGGAATGCTCCCGGTTCTGTGGACAGCGGTGGACACTTCGCGTGCAGAGTTTCCTCTTATTTTAAACCGGCGGCTTGATTCGCCTGCTTCATCTTCTCTCGCTCAATCTGTCGGTGTACACGCATGGCATTCATCACCGTCGTTAAGCGAGGCGAAAGATCCACCCAGTTACTCTTCACAAAACTCCCAGGAAGGAAGGAGTCGTAGCGAAGAGAGATCTTGTCGAAATATCTTTCATCGCGAATCGATCGCAATTGATTCTCGAGCTCGGGATATCCGGGTAGGGAATCCACGCGCTCCAAAAAATTGAGAATGCTATTGATTTCACTCGAGGTAAGCCCGCGCTCACCCACGTCTTGCAAAAATTTAAACTGCTCATTCTCGTATCGCACTAAATTATCCAGGTTTTCAGTGGACGATGTAACTTTGAATATTTCTGGTTCCTTTGGGCTCGAATTGAAAATGTAAGGACCCGCGACGGGCATCGCCATGGCGGCAACTAAACTCAAAACGACTAAATACTGACTGGCTCTTTGCAACATCGGGTAGCGCGCTAAAATCTGAAAGGCTCCGACCGCACCCGCTTGATTGAGAATATTCATCGCCAAATCTCGCTGAGGCATGTTGAGCGACTTCACCAATTCAGTTGCTCCCGTTCGAGTCATCTGCGCCGCTAAGTCCAGTTGTTCAACCTTTCGCTGTTCAGGACTTTTTCGAGACTCCGCGACCTCCGCCTGATGCAAAAGCCGCATGCCAAGCATTTGAATCTGAGGATCGGAGTAATAATAATTTTCATAAACTGGCTCAATCCGCATTTGCAGCAAGTTGGCTACGACCCGTGCTCGCAGGAAGCTTCGAGCAAATTGAGTTGCTCTCACGCCGAAATTCTCCTCCCGCTGACTTCTCCACTGCTCTCGGAGAGCTTTCTTGCGATCCCGTCGCTCTTGCTCTTTAATCTCGACCGTTGATAAATATCCGTCCAGATCCTTATCAACCTTCCGAATATCTTCTTCCGCCTGAATGACTTTTTGATGAGCTGATTCTAAATCGGTATAGAGCAAGTGCCTTAATGCCGCTCGCGACTCGGTGAGCGATTGAGTCCACCGCCGCACACCCTCTTTCAGGCCCGCTTGATAAGCCCGATGAATCTCGGGCTTCAAGGTTCCCGCTAGCGTCCTTGCAACAGGAATCACTCGCTCTGCCGTCTCTACAACTTCTTCTTTGACGGCAGGAGAAACAACTCCAGGGTCGAAGTTTTGGGGACGCTCCGTCCAGTTCAAAATCGTAATCGCATTTCGCATCTCTTCGACGGCTACCGCTTGATACTTTGCCGGTAACTGAGAGAACTTTTCCACCTCGAGCGCACTGCCATTTACCGTTCGATTATTCTGCGCAACTGCCAATTGATCCGATAGATCTCGCGCTAAAGAGGGCGTTACGGGATTGGCATTCATAAAGACACGTGTGAACCAATAGCCCAACCCATAGCGCACTCGCTGGACTTCCCAGCTCATTGTGCGAAGCGGATGTCTCACCAATTTTTTCCATTTTAAATGTCGAAGGCGCGCAAAGAATTCCAACGGAGAATGCAGTAACCAGTAAGACCATTTTCGAACGACCTGCTGATCCTTCTCCACCTTAAGAGAGGGTGCTCCCAACAAAAAGTCTCCGGCGGTGGCAGGATCGGGATGGAAGTGCAGAAGGACTCGATGCACGAGCCAATAAAAAATCCCGGCGCGGGTGACGGGAGAACTTACCAAATCTTCACGAGAATCTGTCAAAAACTCTATGCCCTGAACAGGCGCTAGAGCGGCCTCCGGAAGAAAGCTGCGATCTTCAAATTCTGCTCTGCCCGCAATGAGTCCCGCCCAATGAATGAGTAGTCGCAGCGAATCCTGAAAGCGCATGACATCCATGGCATTGTGACGATCCACCCCCGAAATTTCATAGAGCTCCAACGCGTGAGGCAGAACCTCTCCGTCCAAATCGATAAATGCTGGATCCAAATAACGCGAAAGCTTTACCCAATTCACTCGCGCCCACGGAAATTCCGCTGCAGCTTCTCGAATTTGCGAATCCAACGAGAGCGCATGGATTTCCGAGCCGCAATCTGAAAATGGATCGATCGCACGCACTTCGACAGGAAAAAACCCGATAACGAGAACTAACAGGAGATGACGAATGCCGACGCTACGATTCACCATGACGAGCGCCTGGATAGCTCAAATCTCTCTCAAATGAAAGCGCTCCGGCGCGATCCTTGAGTTTTTCGATGATTTAGCTAAATCAGCGGGGTCATGACAGGACACAGGTCATTGAGTTGTCTAATTCCAGTTTCTCACAAAGAAATTTCTGAGCTCAGCGCAATGGCCGGTGAAATCTGGAGAGAGTACTTTCCCTCCATTATTTCCGGAGAACAAATCGAGTACATGCTTGATGAGTTTCTAAGTCCGGAGAAGTTATCCGAAGACCTTGAACAGGGGTATCATTCCTACTGGATCATTGATGCAAAGGACGAAAAATCAGGTTTTGCTCACGTTCATTTTGATCACGAATACTCAATGCTTCCTTCACTGCGCGGATTCTTCATTTCCAAAATCTATTTGAAAAAAGACGCCCGAGGGAAAGGTCTAGGAAAACTCTCGTTGCTCGATTTGGAACGGCTTGCCCGCGAGCATGGCTCAGGCTACATGTACCTCACGGTCAATCGACATAACCGATTAGCCATCTCTGCCTACGAGAGGCGCGACTTCCGCATCGTGGGGCAGGCCAAGAAGGATATTGGAAGTGGGTATGTGATGGACGACTTTATCATGGTTAAAACCCTGATAGAGGACCGGGGGCCTCGATAGATTTGGCACGGGGTTTGCAACTTTGGGTGATTTAGGTGTTTAGGCAATTACGATCCACTTTCTTCTTATCGACCCTGCTCGCCATGCAGAGCTACGCGATCTATGGGGCGGCCGGCGATGAAGCTAAGCCATCGCCCAAATCTCTAAGCGGTCTTTGTCGAGTGGCGGTGACGGGCCTTCTAAGTCTTGGCGGGATGATGCCCAGTCCCTCGCTTTTACCCATTGGAGCAAAGCCCACAAACTCTACCTCTCAATTTAAACTGTGGGCCGATGATTTTGAATCCCTCAAAGGCGATGAGCATAAATTAAGAGTAAGTTTGTACATCCAAAACTCAGCCTTTAACGCTGCACTTCTGGAAGCTATTCGAAATAAAGATTTTTCAAAATTTAAGGAACTGATGGAAGCCCATTTTAGCGCTCCAAGCCGTGCCGCATTCTTCGGAGGGGATAGCGACTTTGCTTTTAGTGTGGGCTCGAAAACATTTACATGGACCCAATTAAACTCCCTCGCCCCCCAAGATCAGTTCGCGATCGCTCTTGATTTCTTAAGCATTCGAATTCGAATGGAAGAGTCTTACCTGAAAGAAATCGGAAATGATGAAAATTCAGGAGTCGAAGCGGATCAACTTTTGCAATGGGAGCAAACGAATCGCCAGGCCACCACTCAACTTTATCAATTGAGATTGATCAAACTCGCCTCCCATCGATCTCCTCAAGAGATTATAGACGCGTTGATCGCCGATCCTAGCAACGAACAAAATGCCATTGATACAAAAGCAAAATTGGGCAGAATCCTAGAACTCATTTCAAAGGATTTTGAGAGCGAGAATCCGAAGAAGATTGGAAGAGCTTTCAAAGCTCTCTTTCATATCGAAACTTTTAATCCAGGCGTCGGGATGCGATACATTTACGATTTCATCCATGCCATTCCATTTTTAAAGGGGGGCGATCGTCTCATCGCACTAAAGACCCTCAATCTAACGATCATCCGCTCAATGCCTAGGGACAGTTCCGACGAGAAACTAAAAAACGAGAAGTGGAAGGAGTTTCGGCATCACTTTCCTTCCAAGGACGAGCTCGGCGCAATGGTGATGGGCATGCATCGTGAAGAGCCGGGCGATGAGGAATTCAATCAACTTCTTCTTTTTGTTTTTTTGGCAGGAGGCCCGCGAACGGCAGAAGAATTTTTAAGTCGAGCTGGGCGTTTTGATATTCTCCTGGAATCCGAAACCTTGGCGTGGAACGACGATTCGGAATTTCGACGTTTAGTGAATCGCATTTCAGATTATCTGAAACCGTCCTATGAAGCGTTTCAAGATCCCATTCAGAAAGGGTTCGAGCTTCGTCAACGAGTTGAAGGTCGAGTCAACCAACAGTCTCCCTTCACGATGCCCACCGATCCATTCGCTAGGGGCTTTTAACGATGTCTTTTGAAGTGACTCTGGTCGTTCACGCGGTTGTTACATGGTTTCTCTGCGGAATTGCATGGACTATGC
>DDSI01000045.1 GCA_002343335.1 Bacteriovoracaceae bacterium UBA2394 | reverse complement strand
GTACATTCGATTGGCGAAAGGTATCTCTGGATGTGCTTCGAAAAAACCAATTTGAAGTTGCGGTCAATGACTTGGCTTCTCTTAAAATTTTGCTCACTCGTCCGGATATCCCCTTTCACTTAAAGCTCGATACGGGCATGAATCGCCTTGGACTTAAACCCGATCAGTGGGAACAGGCGATTGGAATGCTCCGGCGAGCAAAGCGAAAACCGAACGGACTGTTTATGCATTTCGCCATGAGCACGGGCTCGTCGTATCGGAATCAGGTGATGCTTTTTGAAGAGGCAGTGCGTTGGTTTTGGACCTCGGGATGCGACGCCGAATGGGTGCACTCGGAAAATTCGGGCGCCCTCTTTACTTCTGAGAAAGTGGAAAAAGGTTTGGTTTCCCAGGTTGGGAACCTTTGCAGGCCAGGCATTTCGCTTTACGGATATACCTCTCGAGACTTGAAGCCAATCCAGGGAATTTCTCCTGTCTTAGAACTCGTTTCTGAAATCGGACTCGTGAAGAATGTGGAGAAGGGGGAAGGCATCAGTTACGGCCATCTTTATCGCGCAAATAAATCCCATCGCTACGGCGTGGTTCCATTGGGTTATGCGGATGGGATTTCGAAGATGTATGCAAACCTCATGGAGCCGGAGTGGCGATCTCGATCGGGCAAGCGCAAAGGTTCGTTGAAAGTTTGTGGGGCGATTTGTATGGATATGGTCATGGTTCGAGCGGAGCGTGGAGAGATTAAGCCTCATGATCGGGTGGCTTTTTGGGGGCGATTTCCCAATCCCATGCTTCAAGAGCGTCTCGTGGAACCTTACGAACTCAACCTCAGATTGGCGAAGCGACTTCCTCGCCTGTGGGTGGATTGAAGCCGGTGGATAAGACAGAAACAATCGCGCCGCGGCGGCTCACTCAATTTTCCTCTTGGATTGGCTCCATGGTCACCTATTCCTTGGTGGAATTTGGAGGGTTCGTTACCACCCTCGTTGGTGGCCTACGCGCTCTCTTTCAAAAACCTTTTCGTGCAAATTTGATCTTAAAGGAAATGGAATCGATTGGAGTGAATTCCACGATCATCATTATGTTGACGGGGAGTTTCACGGGCGCAGTTTTAGCGTTGCAGAGCGGGAAAGCCTTTCGACTCTTTAATGCGGAAGGTTTAACGGGGGCCGTAGTAGCACTCAGTTTGCTTCGCGAATTGGGACCCGTGATGACGGCACTCATGGTCGCCGCTCGCTGTGGCTCAGCCATGGCTGCGCATATTGGAACAATGCGAGTAACTCAGCAGATTGATGCCCTCGAAGTCATGGCGGTGAACCCCATAAGCTATTTGATTTCTCCTCGGATCATCGCGGGATTTGTCATGGTCCCCCTCCTTTCGATTGTTTTTAATATTTTGGGAATCCTTGGAGCCTATCTCATTTCGATTCATTTACTCGAGATTAACGAGGCCACGTTCTTCGATAAGATCCAGGCCTACGTGAAGACCGAAGACCTTTGGAATGGATTTATGAAAGCGGCATGCTTTGGCGTGATCATCTCTGTCGTGGGATGTCGCAAAGGATTTCTTACGGAAGGTGGCGCCGAGGGAGTGGGAAAGGCAACGACCGATGCCGTGGTCATTGCTTCCGTAACAATCTTAGTGTCGGATTATTTTCTCACGGCCTTGATGTTCTAGGCATTGGAGTAAAGGGCGACGGAGCGAATGAAAGACGAAAGACCGATTTTAGAAATTCGCAATTTGCGCCGGACCTTCGGCGAGCAGCAAGTTCTGAAGGGCGTCAATCTAAAGGTTCCCCGTGGGCAGATCACGGTCATCATCGGGGGCTCGGGTTGTGGAAAGTCGGTTCTTCTAAAACACATCATCGGTCTACTTAAGCCTGATGAGGGAAGCATTCTCTTGGACGGAAAAGACTTGGTGACGATGGAGCCGGAACCACTGAAAGAAGCGCGAATGCGTTTCGGAATGCTTTTTCAAGACGCCGCCCTCTTCGACTCCATGAATGTGTATGAAAATATCGCCTTTCCCGTTCGTGAGCATCGAAAGATGAAGGAGGGAGACTTGGCCAACTTGGTCAAAGAAAAGCTTTTGCAAGTCGGCTTACCCAACACAGAGATCAAATATCCTTCAGAACTTTCAGGAGGAATGCGAAAGAGGGTGGGCTTGGCGCGTGCAATCGTGCTGAATCCTGAGATTATTCTCTACGATGAGCCGACCACTGGACTGGATCCTATTATGTCGCACGCCATTGACGATTTGATCGTCGCAACGCAGAAGGCCCTGAATGGTACGACAATCATCATTAGTCACGATATTCGGGCAACTGTTCGAATTGCCAATAAGGTGGCGATGCTTCACCATGGAGCCATCGTGGCCGAGGGAACTCCGGAAGAAATGATGCGACATGCCAATCCCGTGGTCAGAGAATTTCTTGAAAGTGGAATTACGAAAGTGCCGACATCGGCAAGGTAATTAACTGAATGCGCAAAGTATTCCCCACCGAAGCCAAAGTCGGAATATTCGTAATCATTACGGTGGCGGCGCTGGTCTATTTGTCAGTCCGCATTACACGTGCTGGCTTTAGTTTGGACAAAACCAAGACGCTTTATGTGAATTTCGCAAATGCATCGGGGATTTTACAAAGAACGCCCGTGGAATTTGCAGGGATCCGGGTCGGCTTTGTCAAAAAAATTGAGTTGGTGGAGAGAAAAGCTCGTTTGGAGCTGGAGCTTGATCCTCGTGTGCCCGTTTATCAAGACACGCGGGTGGCCATGAGTGCGCGGGGAATTCTTGGAGAAAAGATTATCGTGATCTCCGGAGGTGGAAACTTGCCTGAAGTTCCGGACGGAGGGCTCATCGATGCGGCAGGAGGCGGTGGAACTTTCGAAGATGCGATGAACAACTTCAATGAGATCGCCGATGCAGTAAAAGATCTCATTCGGGGAGGTGAAGGGAAACCCTCTTTGAAGGATGTCGTAGTAAACATGAGCGACATTACCGAAGATCTACGCACCCTCATTCGGGGTAATCGGAAGAATATGGAAGACATCGTCAACAATGTGAATCGATTCACGACGATGTTGAACGACGGTGACCTCAAGGACATCATCTCGAATTTAAAATACTCAAGCGAAACGCTGAAAACTTTCGTGCATGACGCCAATCCTCAACTGAAGGATGTGGTGAAAGATTTCAAAGGAGTCATGACGAAGATCGACAATACCGTGGATAGCTTAAATCGTGTGATGGCAAGAGTGGAGCGGGGTGAAGGCACGCTTGGAAAGCTTCTTTCGGATGATACGACGGTCAACAAGGTGAATGACACTCTGGATGGCATCAATGATTTCGTCGGTCGAGCGAAGCGCTTGGAAGTGGCTGTGGGATTCAGCGGAGAATTTCTTAGCTCCGCACACGAGGTTCAATCGACTGCGTCGTTTCGCCTTCAGCCGAACTACGATAAATATTTTCTGATCGAATTCACGAAGGGACCGTTTGAAACCTTATCCGCCACTCGCAAAGATATCGAAAATACGACGGGTGGAACAACCACCACAACTTCTCGCCGCACCAAGGAAGATAAATTTACCTTCACGGCGATTATGGCCCGAAGATTTTATGACCTCACTTTGAAGGCCGGACTCATGCGCTCTACGGCAGGCATCGGTTTGGAATATCATTTATTTCGAAATCATTTCAGTCTCGGGGTCGATGCCTTTGATTTCGGTCGCGATGAAAACCCCCACATCCGAGCTTTTGCCGCCCTTCATCTCTTTAAGATCCTTCACATCACGGGGGGCGTGGACGACGCCTTTCATGAATACAAGCGGCGCAATTTCTTCGGAGGGCTCGGCATCATGCTGACCGACAACGACCTGAAGGCGCTTCTCGGAGTAGCCCCCCTCATCCGCAATTGAGAGATTTATGAACCTGCATTCTTAGTTCTGGAAACGAAGCGGCCCTGCACACTAAACTACTGACATGAGAAAATTCCTGCCTATCTTCTTGGTCGCCGCCGTTCTTTCGGGATGTGTTGCTAAAACTCGCTATGACGACCAGGAAGCGCGGCTAAAGGATGCCCAGTCCAAGCTTCAGCAATATGAGCCATCGTCCGCTGAATGCGATCGCGATACGTTTATGCAGCTTCGGGAGCAGGTCCAGTCCCTCGATCTTTTGAGCCAAGAACTGGTGGATCGAAATACGGAATTGTCGAAAGAAGTGGCCCGATTGAAGGTTTTTGAAGCCGCCTCCAAAGGTGATGCCCATTCCTGCGATAAGCGGATCGAAGGATCCCAGGCCGAGTGTGACGCCAAATTGGACCGGGCGAGAAGCACTTATGAGGATCTCATCAACGAATTAAAGGCCGAGAATAAGCGTCTCAAAGCAGCCCTTGAAAAGACTCCTTCGAAGAAGTCCAAATGACCGTTTTCCATCCAATGGAGCTTTGACAACCCCCTGGGGGGTCGGTAGCAATCAAAGTTTAGTGGATATCACGGTTTAAGAAGGAGAAATGCTCTCGAATGAACGCAACGGCGCAAACGACTACACCCGATATTGAAGTTTCGGTCAGGGATTTGATCGAAGTTGGAGCTCATTTTGGCCATCAAACTGCCAAGTGGAATCCAAAAATGAAACCCTACATTCATGCCTCTCGAAATGGGGTTTACATCATCAATCTGCAAAAAACCGCAGTGCGATTTCGCGAGGCCCTTGAGTCTGTACGAAGAATCGCTTCCAGCGGACAAAAAATTCTATTCGTGGGAACGAAGAAGCAAGCCCAAGAGGTCATCAAAGAAGAAGCGACACGGGCTGGGCAGTATTACGTGACCGAACGATGGATCGGTGGAACGCTTACGAATTTTCACACGATCAAACGCTCAATTAATGTGATGAAGACCTTGAAGCGAATGCACGATGAAAAGAATTACGGCATTCGTAAAAAGAAAGAGATTCTCACGTTAGAAAAGAAGCGCGGCAAATTGGAAACCAACTTGCTCGGCATCCAAAACATGGCGGAATTGCCTGGAGCCATTTTCATTGTGGATCCGCATCGTGAGTACATCGCGGTGAATGAAGCGCGCACTTTGAATATTCCTATCATCGCAATCATCGACACCAACTGCGATCCCGATGGAATCACTCACCCCATTCCGGGCAATGACGATTCCATGCGAGCCATCAAGCTCTATGCCTCGAAGGTGGCCGATGCAATTTTGATGGGTCAGCAGGTTCGAGAAGATAACATCCGAAAAATTGGCGGTTCAAGTGAAGGTGGATCATCGGCTTCTAAGGCAGAACGAAAGCCTCGAGGCGGCACGGTGGAAGTCACACTTGAAAAGTCTTCTTCTGAAACTTCCGAAGCCCCTTCGGAGTAAATCTATGGCAGCAACAGCAGAGTTATCAGCAAGTGATGTGAAGGCGCTTCGGGATAAGACCGGCGCTGGAATGATGGATTGCAAGAAAGCTCTCCAAGAAGCTCAAGGCGACCTAGAGAAGGCGATCGACTTATTGCGAAAGAAGGGTATTAGCGCCGCTGAGAAAAAGGTTGGTCGTGAGACTAAGCAAGGCGGGATCACTTCTTACATTCATGCGGGTGGAAAAATTGGCGTGCTGGTGGAAATTAACTGCGAAACGGATTTCGTTGCGCGGAATGAAACCTTCCAGAATTTCTGTAAGGACGTCGCTATGCATATCGCTGCCGCGAATCCTCTTTTCTTAAATCGAGAGCAAGTTCCTCAGGCGAATCTAGCGAAGGAACGAGAAATTTTCATGGATCAGGCTCGACAATCTGGAAAACCTGAAGCGGTTTTGGGAAAGATCGTCGATGGTAAGATCGAAAAATATTATGCGGAAGTCTGCTTAATGGAGCAGTCATTCATCAAGAATCCCGACATCACGATCGAGCAATACGTCAAAGAGACAGTTGGAAAGCTTGGCGAAAATATGCAGGTGAATCGATTCATTCGATTTGAATTGGGGAGATCGGATGGCTAAAGCCGTCACGACCACGACTACGACTTCGAAGACCGGAAAACCTCGATACAAACGTATTCTCTTGAAACTATCCGGCGAAGCCCTGATGGGCACTCAATCTTACGGGATCGACCCTAAGATCGTGGAAGGAATTGCAGAGGAAATTACTGAAGTGCTCGCCTTGGGCGTCGAAGTGGCGCTCGTGGTGGGTGGTGGAAATATCTTTCGCGGTGTTTCAGGTTCAGCAGGCGGCATGGACAGAGCGAGTGCGGATTACATGGGCATGCTAGCCACGGTGATGAATTCCCTCGCGCTGCAAGATCAGCTTGAAAAGAAGGGGACCTTCACTCGAGTCATGGCAGCTCTTCGTATGGAAGCGGTTGCTGAACCCTACATTCGTCGGCGCGCGATTCGCCATTTGGAGAAAAGCCGTGTGGTGATTTTTGCTGCGGGAACGGGGAATCCCTATTTCACCACGGATACGGCGGCAAGTTTGCGAGCGATGGAAATCGAAGCGGACATTGTCCTAAAAGCCACCCGAGTGGACGGCGTTTACGACAAAGATCCGCTCAAATACAAAGATGCGAAACGTTTTGATAAATTAACTTATCTCGAGGTTCTTCAGCGAGGCCTTCAAGTTATGGATGCCACGGCGATCTCTCTTTGCATGGATCATGCACTTCCGATCGTTGTTTTCGCGATGGAAAAGCGAGGCAACATCAAGCGGGTGGTGATGGGCGACCCCATTGGCACCATCGTTGAAGCCGGCCCGAAGAAGAAATCGAGAGCTTAACCCGAAC
The DNA here is from genome assembly GCA_002343335.1 of Bacteriovoracaceae bacterium UBA2394. GTDB lineage: Bacteria > Bdellovibrionota > UBA2394 > UBA2394 > UBA2394 > UBA2394. Next base: position 7,343 of record DDSI01000045.1, on the reverse strand, counting down.
AAACATAGGTGACGAAATGACAGCAACGATCGACGGCATTGTGAATGAATTCAAAGGCGCAAATACGAAGTCGATAGAAGCGCTTAAGCGGGATTTGTCTCGAATCCGCGCGGGCAAAGCAACTCCAGGCCTTTTAGAAGGCATCAAAGTTTCCTATTACGGCTCTGTTTCTCCGCTCAATCAAATTGGAACGGTTTCCACGCCCGATGCGCGAACAATTATGATCGCACCGTGGGACACTTCCATCCTAGCCGACATTGAAAAATCCATTATCGCCAGCGATCTGGGACTCACGCCGCAAAATGACGGGAGAGTCGTTCGTATCAATATTCCTGCCCTTACCGAAGAGCGCCGAAAGGAACTGACTAAGATTGTCGGCAAGATGGCTGAAGAAGCCAAAGTTTCAGTTCGCCAGCATCGCAAGGTGGCCAATGAAGGAATTAAGGGCTTGGAGAAGGCTAAGGCTCTTTCTGAAGATGATTCTAAGAAGCAGCAAGATGCGGTTCAAAAGATTACAGATGAAGCGACGAAAGTGATCGATGACATCGTCGGCAAGAAGACTGCCGAAATCATGACCGTTTAACGCTTCGGCCTCTCACGAATTTTTTTAGTAGTGATTTTATGGAGTCCAATTCCCCAAAAAATCTTCCTCGCCATGTGGCCATTATCATGGATGGTAACGGCCGGTGGGCAGCTGCACGAGGTTGGCCGCGAATCTTGGGTCATCGTGAAGGGGCAAGAAATGTTCGCAGGATGACCACGGCATGCCAGGATCGTGGGATCAAGATTCTTACGCTCTATGCATTTTCAGCAGAAAATTGGACGCGCCCCACTCGAGAAATTTCAATGCTCATGCAGCTTCTAAAAATTTACGCAGTTCGGGAGCGTACGACATTCATGAAAAATCAGATTCGCTTTCAAGTGATCGGCGATACGTCCAAATTGCCTTCGGAAATTCAAAAAGTTCTGAAGGACACGATAGAGATGACTGCTTCCAACAAGGGGCTCATTCTGCAGCTCGCTCTCAGCTACGGCGGTCGAGATGAAATTCTTCGAGCCGTCAAAGCGATGATCGATGCCAAGCTAGAGTCGGAAGCAGTCACCGAAGAGAACTTCTCGAAATTTTTAGACACAAGTGGTCAGATTGAGCCAGATCTCATCATTCGAACGAGTGGAGAGCTCCGTCTTTCTAACTTTTTGATCTGGCAGTCTGCCTATTCTGAATTTTACTTCACCGACACGCTCTGGCCGGATTTTAACGAGGCGGAGTTGGATGCTGCATTTGCGGACTTTCGAGGGCGTCAACGTCGCTTCGGAGCTGTTGATTTGATCGCCAAACCCCATTTAAACTAAGTCGATGTCCAATCTTCAAAAGCGAACCTTAGCGGCTGCAATTTACTTTCCGCTTCTTCTTTTGGCCGCCAATGATTCCATGGCCTTTGCACTTTATATGGCCCTGGTCTTGGGATGCTGCTGGCATGAATATCTTTCCTTTCGATTTGTGCCGGTGAAATTTAGCGATTGGTTTTTTCACTTCTTCCAAATTCTTTTGGGATCGCTGCCAGCGATTTTTGCAGCGATCGGATCGACGGCGATTGCTGGTCTCTCGATCTTGTTTCTTTTTTTGCAGTGGAAAGTGGTGCAGGGCATTTTGGATCAGAAATCGCTCAAAGAAATATTGGAGGGCTTAGGCTTTCACATTTTCGGCGCGCTCTACTTGACTCTGAGCATTTGGCTCTTAGTGGAAATTCAACGCACACCCAATGGTCGCGAGGCCATTTGGTTTTTGCTTTTCACGGTGGCCATCACGGATACGGCAGCTTACTTTGCAGGCAAGCAATTTGGAAAAACGCCCTTTTTTCAACATATTAGCCNNGAGGGAGCCGCGGGCGGCATTTCTGGGGCGATGGTGCTTTCCGTTGTGATTTATTTCGTATTCCGGCACCAGAGTCTGAATTTGCCGCCGCTGCCCATTTGCCTTGTGATGGCGGCAGTCATAGCAGTGACAAGTATCTTTGGAGATCTCTTTGAGTCTCTCATAAAGCGCTCTTACGGCGTGAAAGACAGCGGCAAGCTAATCCCAGGCCATGGAGGGGTTTTAGATCGCTTTGACGGCGTGATCTTCGCGGCCGTGCCGATGTTTTTTTACGTGATTCTTCGGGGCGGATTTCGGTANNAGTCTTAAGACCATTCCACGAGTGTAATGATGAAAGCGACTTCGTTAAAAAAGCGAACTTTAGTTCTACTGGGCTCTACCGGAAGTATTGGCACGAGCACCCTGAATGTCGTGCGTGAGCATCGCGAACGTTTTGATGTCGTGGGTTTGTCGTGCGGATCCTCGATCGATTCGCTCATTACACAGATCGCAGAATTTCGCCCTCCGTTTGTGAGTGTGAGCTCTGAGGAAATTGCGCACGCGCTTCGCATGAAAATCCCGGCGAGTTTGCTGGCAGATCTCAAAATTTTCGCAGGCGTGGAAGGTCATCGCCAGTTGGTGGAAGAGGCTGAGCCCGATATTTTGATGTCGGCCATGATGGGAACTCACGGTTTAGCGGCAACGCTGCAAGGCGTTCGTCAGGGTGTGTCCACGGTTGGCATCGCCAACAAAGAAATTTTAGTCATGGCGGGTCCCTTCATCATGAGCGCGGTCAAATCTTCTTCCTCCACTTTGATTCCCGTCGATTCCGAACACTCGGCGATTTTCCAGGCCCTGATGGGAAATCAAATGGAATCAGTGCATAAGGTGTGGCTCACCGGCAGCGGCGGACCCTTCCGCACGCGCGAATTGAAAGATTTTGGAAAGATCACTAAGGAGGAAGCGCTCCGACATCCCAATTGGTCAATGGGCGCAAAGATTACGATCGACTCCGCCACCATGATGAACAAGGGCCTCGAATTTATCGAAGCCAAGCGACTGTTTGAAGTGCCAGCAAATAAAATCGAAATCGTAATCCATCCGGAAAGCATCATTCATTCACTGGTGGAATACTGCGACGGATCGTTTATGGCTCAGCTGGGACTCTCTGACATGCGAATTCCAATTGCGCTTGCGCTCGGATATCCCGATCGCTTGCCGATCGACCTCAGTGGAAAGCTTTCGCTCTCCCAGTTGAAGGCGCTACATTTTGAAGAGCCCGACTATCAAAAATTTCGCTGCTTAAAATTGGCGTTGGAAGCGGAAGCGGTTGGTGCGGAGGGTTCCATCGTGCTCAATGCCGCCAATGAAGTGGTGGTAGATCGATTCCTGAAGGATCAAATTCGATTTGTAGATATTCCGACCGTGGTCGAAGCGGCTCTAGAGGCGTTTTCCGGTCGCGTCGTGAAGGACTTGGAGGGCGTCGTGGCGCTTGATGAAGAGGTGAAGACGTGGGCGACACATCGTCGTCCGGGCCTCTTCAGCATCCGTAATAGCCACCTCCAGGAGGATTCTGAGACCTCTACGGAATCCCACTCCGTAAGCCTTTAAAGTTCGCCATTATTCGGGTTAAAGTTGACCTATTATGACTTGGCTCACAGACGTTGGACTCTTTGGTCTTCTATTTTTCTTACTCGTTTTTTCGCATGAGCTTGGACACTTCCTCATGGCTCGCTGGATGGGGGTTCGAGTGGAGCGATTTGCCGTGGGCATGGGTCCCAAATTGATCGGCTTCACGCGCGGTCCTACGGAATTCAAGATCTGCCTGCTACCCCTTGGTGGTTATGTGAAAATGGCGGGAGACGATCCCACTAAAGAATACTCTTCGGAGCGCACGCCCGATGGCTTTTTGGGGAAGAAACCTCCGCAAAAATTGCTCATCGTGTTGGGGGGGCCTCTCTTTAATTTTATTTTCCCGATTTTTATTTTTGCATTGATGTTGCCTTTAGGAATTCCAACCGTGGAACCCATTGTGGGTACGATGGAACCGGGCCGTCCCGCGGCGGAGGCGGGCTTGGTGCCGGGGGATCGCATTCTTTCCGTAGATGGAAAGCCCATACGGAAGTTTTCGGAGATCGAGTCGGTTGTGGATCGATCGCTGGGTAAAAACGTGCAGCTTGAAATTGAACGAGTGAATTTAAATTCCGGAGAAAAAGAAAAAGTGCAATTGGCCGTAGAGCCCAAGATGGCCAAAACCAAATCCAAGTTCGGAGAGGACATTGAAGCTCCCCGGATTGGAGCTTCCCCTGAGTATATTGTTCCTTTGATATTCTTCGAATCTGAGGAATCCATTGTGGGTCGCGCCGGATTTCAAAATTTCGATCGGGTGACCAAGATCAATAACGTGGAAATCCGCACGCAGTCGCAAATGGACGCGGTGTTAGCTTCGCTAAAGCCAAGCGATGTAACTCTCACGGTCGACCGAAATGGAAGTGCGATTTCTAAAACTTTTACTCTGAGCCCCGGCACCGCAGACGTCGCCACTCGAATTGGATTGGTTTCAGTGTCTCGCGTGATTGGTCGAGTGGAACCTGGAAGTCCTGCGGAACGAGCGGGTCTGCAGGCGAATGATGTCATGGTTTCGATTGATTCAAAGCCCATTCAAAATTGGGAAGATATTGCGACGGTGATTCGCGCCTCCGAGGGCAAGCCCGTTTCCGTGGTTTGGTCACGGAATGGCCAGCAAATTAAAGCGGAGATGGCGCCGGAGAAGACCACCATCGACGACCCTCTTCTTGGAAAAGACAATCCCCTCGCTCGTGAGCCTATGTATCGTATTGGAATTGGCGCAGCCTTGCGGTCGGAAACTGGACTCTATGTGGAGCGATCTTGGAATCCCATTCAGTGGGTAGCGCGAGGGTTCACAGAATCTTGGAACATGGGTCGAACCACGGTCGAAGCACTTTACAAATTATTCACGGGCCAAGTGTCGCTGAAACTTTTGGGAAGTCCGATCATGATTTATAAAGTGGCCGGTCACTCCTATCGATTGGCAGGCGGTGGAGCGTACGGCTGGTATTCGTTCTTTTCCAATCTCGCAATGCTCTCCATCACGCTTGGCTTGGTCAATTTATTGCCCATTCCGGTTTTGGACGGCGGCCACGCCACATTTTTTATCATCGAGTGGATTCGTGGACGGCCAGTTTCTCTTCGGTTTATGGAAATTGCCATGCAGGTCGGGCTTTTCATCTTGATCTCGCTCTTCGCGCTCGTCCTCTATAACGATTTTTCCCGCTATGGATGGCTCGACGCCATTGTGCAGGTTTTTAAATAATCATGTCGTCCGTGCTGCGTCTTGTTTTGGATACATCCACTCCTGACGTAGCGCTGGGCGTATGGACGGATGAGGGCTGGATGGAAGTCGTGAGACATTCCAACTTGCCCCAGCAGCAGTCGAAGGTGCTCTTCAATCTCATCAAAGATTTTTTCCGTCCTTTTGGAATCGAAGCCAAAGAGGTGACGGAGATTGCCGTTGGAAGAGGGCCGGGGTCTTACACGGGTCTTCGGGTGGGCATCACCGTCGGGAAGGTCTGGGCTTATGCTCAAAAGATTCCCTTAAAAACATTTTCCTCCGGCGAACTCATGCAAAGGACCAAAGACCTAGAGCCCGAGGCGACGGGTCCGAATCTGGAGTTGCTCAAAGAGAGCGATTTCGAGGTCGTAGAGGATATCAATTCCCTCGAGCCAATCTATCAAAACGACCACTTCTCAAACTAGAGCGAGCAATCTAAGTTGGCACGGATGGCGGATGTCGATCCAATTACCAGACTTCATAAGCGACGAACGGTCCTTTCGAGAGGCGTGCATGTTTTGCCGTCGCTGCTCACCTCCGCAGCACTTTTCTCCGGGTTCTACTCAATTATTTACACGTTGAACGCGGTGTTGAAGGACGACACCAATTTCACGCCGGCAATTTACGCCATTTTGTTAGCGACGGTATTTGATTCATTGGATGGAAGAATGGCGCGGCTCATGCGTGCCGAAACAGAATTTGGATCACACTTCGATTCAATTGCGGATGTAGTCTCTTTCGGCGTGGCTCCGGCAGTGCTTGCTTACTCGATGGCGCTTGCGGATTTGGGACGTATGGGCTGGCTCGGAGCGTTCATGTTTTTGTCGTGCGCCGCAATTCGCTTGGCGAGATTCAATGTGATATCCGCGACACAACCTTCCAAAAAATATTTTAAAGGTTTGTCCTCTCCTGTAGCTGCGGGAGGTTTGGCGATTTCGCTTCTCATGATTCGAAATTATGTCGGGGATAAGGATTTGGGGCAGGGCTTAGCGGCCGCTGCGACCATTTTTTTGGCGTTACTCATGGTTTCGAACGCGCGCTTCCGCTCCTTCAAAGATTTAGATTTTCGGAGATCGCCCACTCAGGTGTTCATGTTGGCGATTTTGATCATCATGCTCATCGTTACCTTCCAAGAAGTGGCGATGTTCGGATGTTTCATTGTCTATCTGATTGCGGGACTTGTCGAAGAGATGGTGCTTTTCCGAAGACGTCGAAAGTCAGATCCTTCCGTTCCCTTTGTTCCTTTCGGCGATCGAGAACAGAAGTAACTCCTCGGGATCAACCGCCGCGACGATCGCGCTCTTGATACGAATAAGTATTCGGCGAAACCCAAACTTGGTGCAAAAGATCTTCTAAATTAAATTCTAATGTTTGAACTTCCCCTTCGTGTTTGCGGAAGAGCGAGAGTTTGGATTGTGAATTTAAATCCGCTCTTGGAATTCGAATCACGGCCGTGGCGTATCGAGTGATATCGTCTTTCAAATTACTGGCCTCCAACGAAATTTGCCGCGGCGATTTGTCTACGCCTACGCATACTTCAATCGCGTCTTCCAAAAGCTCCTGATAGTCACCCTGCTGCAAGGTTTTTTCGCTGAGCCGAAGATCATTTAAGCTGATGAGCGAAGCGGTAATCATTTTTCCATTATTTTCATAGCTTACTTTGGCGCGAGCAATTTCATCCTGAGGGCCGCTCAAAAAAATCAGCGTGAGAGGTTGTTGATCGATATGGACAGAGTTTTTGGCGCTCTGATAGCGCTCGACGACCCCTTGGCACACTTTGGTGATTTCTATATTCCAATTCGAGAACTCCCTTGATTCATCTGTAGAAGATATTGCGGCATCTTTGGCAATCGCCATGAGCTCTCTGCCCACGGGAGTTTCAATTTCCATGGTTTCAAAATCTTGAAAGGCAATACGAGTGGCTTCAGGTGTCTTTACCCAAGTGACGATGCCGGCGGCGGCGAGCAACATGACCACGATGGTGGCCAAGGCGAGATCACGATTCATATTTTCCCCTAACTGTCTAACGAACTACTCTTTTACTTACCGATTACTCGAAACACTCAATTGATCCAGAAATGTGGCTGCCGCAGTCTCTTCCCGATGAGGCACGGCGTTGTCACTACTTTCTGAAAC
>DDSI01000137.1:22806-26980 GCA_002343335.1 Bacteriovoracaceae bacterium UBA2394 | reverse complement strand
GCACGAGATCGGGTTCTATATAATGAGCATTCATGGCGTGGGCCATCGCGTAAGCTTCAAGCGTATGCTCGGGCAAATATCCGGAAGCCCCCCGGTGCGCGATCACTGTGGGACCGTCAGGAAGCTTTTTCAGAGTCGGAGAGGAAGCGGGAAGAGCCAAAGCGAGGGATACAGATATAAGGCTTGTAACGAACATCTGGGGGTACTCCTTAAGAATAGAGATCATTGCTTAAGCAAATCATGGGGTTAGCACGAAAACTAGGGGCTAATTAGCACAGCGCCTCGGTCCCCACAAGAGGCCCAAGATCCCCTAAAAAAAGTGTCCTTTGGGGGGTCCCGAAATTTGGGCTTGTCTGCTATAGGACGCCTCATTGGGAGACACCCAAAGACTCCCAATGCCCTATAAAATAACAATCGTTTTTTTTGAAAGGATGATGACCCATATGAAATTCCTCCCCACTTTAGCAATCATCTTGATCTCTCAATCCGTCGAAGCGGCACCCTCTTCCGATGAATTGAAAGCTCGAGTGAATGCTCCGCTTACCACAGAGCAACTTCAATTTTTAAAGAATGAAGCACCTTATCTCGTTCAACCTAAATGTAACCTCGAGGGTTACGATAATTTGGGAACGCCTTGGTATGATGGTGACTACGATTCGTCGAACAACTCTTCGACGGCATCGGGACGTAACAATCAAACTAAGTTGAATAACTTAATGACAAACGGCACTGAAGTTGCCGCGGATTTCCGTGAAATGAAGGGTGGCGCAAATGCCATGTATCTCTTCTATCGCCCGTGGAGCAATGGATCGATCGTCGGTCATTTGCACGATACCGAGTCTGCGACAAAAGTTTATAAGAAGAAAAACCCTGGTTCGTCTTTGGAATCCGATCTCGCTGCCCAAGGTCTTGAGTGGAAAACGATGATTTCCAATAAGAATGCCGATTCCGTCAAAGTCGCTTCTCACAAAGATAACGTGCTGTATCTTGGATCGAACTCGAGCCAAGTAAATGCAGCGCTCGATGATTTAAAAGATATCATCGGAAGCCGAGATTCCTTGGTCGCCGCCACTTTGGAAAATGAGCCTTCTCGCCCATTCATCTATTCTGCTCCAAGTGGTCATGAGCTCTATCCGATCTTTGATTTGACGGTTGCCAATAAAGCTTTAAATTCTCCAACGACCTGCCTCTTCGTGGAAGAAAATAGCTTAGCCGCACAAAACATTGAAAATGTATGGCAATTCAACAAAACCAAAGTGATCAAATATAAGATTGTAGAATTGGCTAACGAAGTCGCGGATAAGAATGCCAGTGAAAAGGACGCTAAAGGAAACATGAAGACTAAGGCGGACATGTTGTTAGCTGGTGATCGCGTTGAAAAATGCACAGCTAAAGACTTCTACGGCAATGAAATTTGCACGATCGATATCAAACGAAACTTGAAGGACGATGACGGATCTTCTGGAAGCGCCAACATGAACTTCGATTGGTCTTCTTCCGATGCCACGGTTGTGAATCCGGTTGATAAAAACACCGGCAAAGCCCAAGGCAAGCCGAGAATTTCAGCGATCGATCTTCCCAAGTGGAATCTGAAGGTTTGGAAAGATCTTTTCACCGAAGACGATGTAATTGTCGTTCGCGATCGTTACTTCGAACCTACTAAATAAATTTAGCTTTTAGATCAAAAAGCAAAAAAGGCGGCCTCCCATCGAGGTCGCCTTTTTTATTTTCGTGAGAATTAAAAATTATTTATCGTTTTTATCGCTCTTCGTCACCTTGAGCATCTTCTCAACCTCTTCGACATGCTCTTGTTCTTGCTGAATCAGTCCGCGAATCAATTCATCGAGAGCCACATCTTCTGTGCAGAGAGGGAGAATATCGTAGTACTTCGAAAGCGCTTCTTTCTCGAAAGTGAGGCTCTCATCCAAAATATCTAACACATTGTGTCGATTCGTCTCTGGCACCGGCTTCACTTTGATCGAAGGATGGCCGCCAAACGCCGTGATCTTCTCGCCAAGGATCGAAGCATGGGCAAAGGCTTCATTGGCCTGATCCTTAAAGAACTTCACAATGGGGATGCGATTCGGCCCTGTAATCATCAGGGAATAGTGCAGATAACGAGGCACACCCGAGAGCTCAATTTCTAAGAGTTCGTTCAACTTGGATAAAATTTTAGACTTGTCCATGCGGACAAGGCTAATGGCACCTCAGCGTCTTTGCAAATAGTGAGACACGGAAATTTGAAGCGCATCGACCGCGGCTTTAAAGAGGTCAGAGCTGTCCTCGGGAACTTTGACGCTCATCTTTTTCAAGAGTTTATACAAGTCGTCGTTCAATTTGCAGCTCTCGTAAAACTCCCTTACCCAGTCGCAGGCGCGAGTGGCTTCGTCGATCCAGCGAGTATAAGTCAATACTTCTGCCAAATTGTGTTTCTTCATATCAGCCGTCCAGCCAAAGAGCATCTTTCCAAATGCATCCATGCTTCTGACTATATTATTCTCATCATCGAGGCCGGAGATTTTTCCAAACGCCATGGCCGCTAAAAAATTCGATCGAAGACGAAGCATATACACAGCGGCATCTTCAAAGAGCAAAACTTCCGCAACATGGGGTGGAAAGGCATCCTTGCCAAGTTCATTAAACTCATCGCGCACTTCCAAAGAATCTTGAATGAGTTTCAACATGGAATGCTTTTCGATTCCTCTTTGCTTTAAAATTGCCTCTTCATTTGGATTTACCATATGACTGGTGGCCGCGAGTGCGTAGAGCGACTTCATTCGGTTATCTTGCGAAAATGGATTGGTTGAAAATTTTTTAGCGAAGGGCTCTTTGTGAATTTGAATAATGAGATCTTGGGCTTTTCGGAAAAATTGATCGATCGCTGCGACGTGAAGGACTTCCAGATTTTCTATGTCGTCGAAGAATTCATTTTTCCAAAGCTGCGCTTCCATGGCTTGAAAAAAAGCCCCAGCTTCAGCCAATTTCGCGGGAATTTCTTTAAACGCCAATAAGTTGTGCCAAGCCTGATCGCGAATCATCCACGAGTTTCCTTGGCGCATGTCGATATACATGTTCAACGTGGCGTCCAACACAGATCCAGTTTTCTCGTTCAATTGATCTGTCGTGGAAGCCATTTTGTCGGTAGTGGAGGCCATCTTGTCCGTCGTCGATGCCATACCGTTTGTTGTGTTCTTCATGTGTTCCATGTCGTCAAATGCCGAACAAGACATCAGTGTGATGGAACAAAAAACAAAACTCAGAAAAGAACAGAGCCGGCCGTCTCTAGACATACTCATCCCCTCATATTGATTTTGAGGCCGACGGCAGTGCAGGGTCAAAATTTATTTGATGCATTGCAGAGCATCAAAGGGATGAGCTGGAAAATTTAAAGGGGTATTTGATGCTGACGTCGCCCCCTTTGGGCGCAGGGAATTTAATTTTTCCAAGCTCCTTGGAGAGGCATTGATGCAGACTTTCTCTTTTCAATTGCGAACGGAGGACCTGAATTTCCGCTACGGAGCCTGATTCTTGAATGGTCCATTGCATTTGAATGATTCCTGAAAGCGTATTATCTGACAGCAATTCCTTTTCGTAGCAGTATTGAAAGCGCTGTAGATATTTCTTTAACGTCTTCTCAATTTCTGCGTCTGCGAGCTGTCCAGGACCACTTACACTCATGCCTGTTCCGCCTAAAGATGAGCCGAACTCTCCCGTGACATCGGAGTTATGCAAGTCGCCAATCGCCACTCGCCCTTGAACGTCATTTAGATTCTTTTGAGTAATGACGACGTCTGACTTTATGTTTCTCGCGTTCGTCGTTTCAATCGGTCCATCAATTTTCTTCGACTGGGTGATGTTACTTAAAACCGAACTATTTGCCTTCTTGGGGTCATCCACATTCCCAACCGTGTTGTATTTAGAATTTACCTTCTCATTCGAAATGTTCGCAACGGGCGCTTTTGCAGAAGGCGATAGAAAATTCAAAGACTTCGCAAGCTGAGCTCGAGCCTTCGCGGCCTCCGCTGCTGGATCGGGCTTCACCGCTACCGGGGGTTGCACGGGTGTGGGAGGTGGCGGCGCGAGAGGTTTCGGTTTTGCAACGGGCGGAGGCTTGGGAGCCGCGGCCACCTTCGGCGGCGGAGCCGGCTTCTTCTTTTGCACGGGCTTGGCTTCC
>DDSI01000137.1:0-22737 GCA_002343335.1 Bacteriovoracaceae bacterium UBA2394 | reverse complement strand
TCTTTGGCTCAAACACGCTGTCGGGCAATAAGCTAAGCACGCCCGCAAATAAAAGGAAGGCTCCGAAGACTCCGAACATGAGACGTTGAAAAAGTGCGCGATCACGAGCTTCATCCGCCTCCATCTGATCCAAAGGAAGCTTTTCAGGCGTTGCGACCCGATTTACGCGCCACCAATGTTTGCCCCACTGAAGCCCACCGTGCGTTATTTTTTCCGTGCTCAGTACGATTGCCTTTTCCACGGGAACTTCAACTCGTGCCTCTCCCGGATACTTGAACCGCACGCCTGTAAAATGCGCCGTTAGTTCATAACTTCCTTTTCGCTCGACCAACGTGAATACTCTTTTTCTTGCTACCGTGCCGAAGAATTTTCGGCCCAGAGGTTTGAAATCGATCATGTAGTGTCGAGTGCCCCAGAATAAAAACAATTGCCCCGGACGAGAATCTTCTCGGACTGCCTTCGACCGTGCGAGAGGCAGGTAAGATGCACGAATATTTTTTAAACGCTGAATCTGAACGGAAAGCACTCGATCCTGCTGGCCCGGAGCGGGATACTTCACCTTCATCTTCGATCCTCGATCGATGACAAGAGCGGGTATGGGATAACTAAGAACTTTCTTCTCGGTTTTATCCTTATCCGTCTTTTCTTGAATGACCTTCTTCAGCGAAATTCCATTTTGAACGGAATTCGTAAGCACATATTGCGCTGGATGATCGAGTGGCAAAGGAGTTCGCCCATCCCACACTTGCTTGCGGGAGCGATTCCCTACGACCGTCGTCACAAGATAATCTTGAAACTTCATCCTTCCATCACTCCGGATTGATCACCACAAGTTGCAAATCAACAAAACCCGCCTGCGCGGCAGAAGCCAAAACTTTCTCGAGTGTGGCATAGGGGGTGCGCTCATCCGCCATGACTAAAAGGTTCGATTCCATATTCGGAATCGGATTGGGTTTTCTCTGTTCCTTCAAAGCTTGAAGTAATTTTTCTGATACATCTCCGACGAATGTTTCGCCGTTAAATTCAAAATCTTTGAGACGCAAAACTTCTTTCTGATCGACCAAAACACTGTTTTGAACGATCTCCACTTTAAGAGTTTCCTTAATTGTGGACTCCACGGAAGCCTCAGGAAGCTTGTTCGTGTCGGACGGAGATAAATTTACAATGCTGGTGGAATAAGACTTCAAAAGAAAAACGAGCAAAATGACAAAGATATCTGCCATCGACGTGATCTGCAGATTCATGTCCTCGTTAAGCTTCTTTTTACTGCTGAACTTTGTTTTCATTGCCACCCGCCAGAAAGACTTTCGAGTACGAAGGTTTTACTCCTTCGATCACTTGAATAATGTCCTTATAAATGACACTTGCGTCGGCCGTGACACTGACATCCCCAATCTTTGGAAATTTCTTTTTGAGTTCGTCTAACTTTTTCTTCAACTCGGGAATATTCCATTTGGAATTTCCCGCTAAGCTTGTAATTGGAAACTTTTCATTGATTTGATCTTTTCCGCCGACCACTTGGAGTTCGAGTCGTTTGTTGTCGATCATCTTTACCGTGAGAACAAGGGGTGGATCCTTCAATTGATCTTCGGCAATTGCTCCTTCTCCGCTCACCGACACGCCCACATCGAACGCTGCCAAACTTAAAAACGAAGCGGATAGCAAAAGATAGGCAATCAACACCGTAAAGCAGTCAATGATGGGAACAATGTTGAGTTCAAACTCTTCATTCTTCCCGTTATCGGAACTCACTGAGCTCATAATCCCCCGTGACGTGCCACCTTCGGTTGTTGCGGGTGAGCTTGTGCAGGTTGTTCGCGAGTCGTAATACCTGCGTTGGTAATCAGCGGATCATGCGCTAAATCCACCGTGTAGTACCGTTGCTTGAGCAAATCTAATGTACGAACTGCGGCTCGCTCGATGATCGCATTCATACGATTGGTGCGATTCATCAAAAAGCTATAGATCACCATACAGGGAATGGCGACTCCAAGACCCATCATGGTTGCGTTCATGGCAGTCGAAATCCCTTGCGCTAAAAGCGCGGAGCGTTGTTGCGCGCTGGCTGCACCAACGGCTTCGAAGGATTGGATCAAACCCAGAATGGTTCCGAACAATCCGAGTAACGTAGCGACGTTTGCAATCATCGCGAGAAATCCTGTTCGCGCCTGTATCTTTTCTTGCACCTCACCCACTGCAATTTGCAAGCCGTGCTCGATCAAATTTTCAGGTTGATGTGCGCGAGAGAGACCGGCTCGAACGACCGTGGCGATCGGTTTGGCTCGATAGCGCTCACAAAGTAAAACGCCCTCACTCAATCGATCATTCATGATAAGCCCGTGAATTTTTTCAAAGAAGTTTTCAGCTTGGCGCATCGGATAAAGCACGAGAAGCGCATAGATTCGCTCAGCGGTGATCGCTAAAGCAAATGCACCGCAAATGAGAATAGGAGCCACATGCAAGAAATTCTCTTGGATGAACTTAAGTAGATTCATGATGAAAGGGTCCCCCTACCAACCTATTCTAATAGAAAAGGGATTTTGGGCTCCGCAGCAGCGCCAACTCGGGCATCAATAGTTGGTCTTTGGAACCTCGTTCTTGTAGTTGCGACGAATGTCCAAGAATTGGATCTGATCTTTATCATTCTTCAAGGTCATCATCATCGAAAGGTTCCGCGTCTGACCGTTTATATTCAACGGCTTTTCTACTTCACGGGGTCCCCCCGGAACTTCGGCGACCATTTCTTTGGGCGCCGCGGCGGAATTCTGAACGTCATCCGCCCAGAGGGGGGTTGAAACGAGCAATGAGATATAGAAAAACTTTTTCATGATCGATGGCTCCCCCTCCATTATTGAGGAATAGGGTCAACTCCACCACCCCCACCGCCGCCGCCTACACAGGCGTCCACTTGATCCACTCGGCAGTAGAATGCTCCATAATGTTGTCCCGCACTCAATTTACGATTCGAAGTGCCGGTGAGGGGACACGTAAAAGTTCCCATGATTTCAATGTCATAGTTCTCATTCGCCGTTCCCGGATTCGCACAAGGAACGAGTCCACCGGGATACTGAACGATTCTTAAATTAAGCGTACAGTTTCCATCCTTTGAATAGGTTTGGGCAGCGCGTTGGTCGTTCATACCGTCCGTAAAATAACGAGCGGAACTGATTTTCGCATTGGTGGTTGTGATCGTTCCAACTCCGCCGTTGTATCCCATCGTATCGTCGATGTCGGTGATGTTGAGCTGAATACCATGCTCTTTTGCGTCGACGGATCGATTGTATTCATGGGACGCAGTGATCGTGAAATACGCTTTGTTCGATCCATCGGTTTCCGAAGTGGCAGTGGCCACTTTTCGGTAATCGCACTTGATGTGCTGAGGATGATCCTCATCGATCATCGCGCCGAATGGTTGTTTAATGACGACATCGGCACTCTGAGTACTGTCTGGAGAAGAAATTCCAGAGACGGGGTGAATATCCGCTTGGAGATAATAAAATCCCTTCACGAGATTTGCTAAATTTCCAAATTGAGACTGGTCGACTGCCTTTTGAATTTGAATGTTCGGACTTGGGGTCGCAGTCACCACTTTGAAATAGTTACAAGTGGTTTCCCATACTTTCACGCGAATGTTACGCGTACCCGTCTCTAAAATTCCAGAATAGATGCTGTAACCCGTAAAAGTATTCACATTTGGATCCGAGAAGTCCGTATCGTCCACGAGGTCGCCGTTCAGATCCCAGATGTATTTGTAGGACGGAGTTCCGGCCGGTAAAGTCGCATTGACGCCGGATATCGTATAGACGGATTCGTTGTCCGTCCCTGCAGCAGCGCTACCATTGTTTGCAATTGAAATTGTCGCGGCACTTACATCTAGATTATTTGTCGTCGTACACTGAGTAAAAATTTGAAATGAGAGAGTTTGTTCAGCACCTTCAGCGTCCGTCGCTTTGATATCAATGGCGTAAGTATGAACGCCCACTTGATTTAAACTGAGGTTCGACGTCGCCGCTACTGGAACATATCCGCCGCCATTCACCTGTCGCTGATAAGAAATGGATCCGCCTACAGGATAGGAATCCGAAGTACGAGAAAGATTCAACGTATAGGTTCCTTGAAGAATACTTGCAGTTTGCAATCGATTCAGTGCGCGATTGGTCGCGTGAGTCACGAGCGTGGTCGCCCCTTGCTTAATGTCTGCGACAATCTGGGGCGCTTGATTTCCAATCTGTGCTGGATCGAGAACATCGACCTCAATAGAGCCCGATTCTTCTTCATTTTCTTGCGTGATGACTTTCACACCAATCTTGGTGGCTCCCGGTACCTGGGGAGTCCAAACATAGGATGCTCCCGATTCTCTTGTCGTGGTTCCGCCGTCTTCATCCACAATGATCCAGGTATAATTTGAGTTGTGCCCTTCAACGGTGGATAAAGTCACCGCCTCGCCCATGATAACGGGGTTGGAACTCACAGAAATGGCGAGACCGGAAGCCTTGAATTGATCGCCCACTTCGGACTGACAACCTCCCGCTAAGGCTGCGAAGGCTAGAGTGATAAATGTATTTCGGAGTGTTGGATTAGTATTCGTTCTCATTGGAAGTCTCCTCGTTCAAAGGTAATCGCCCCATTTCCGTTGGGATCTACTCTCTTCTCCGCAATCTTTAAGAAACTCTTGTTGTCGATCACGGCCGTATTTTCCACGACCCAAATTCGAATGAGATCTGCCATCACATTGCCTTTCGAATCAGAGCGCATAGCGAGATCCTTCACTTGAAGTTTGTAGCAAGTTCGAATGCGGTCATCGCTCTCGACAGTAAGAAAATATTTCGCCTGTTTGAGCCCCACAATGCTTCCATTCGGAAAGAGCGGGGGCGTGTTGTCTTTTACTTCTTGATACGTCGAAACGAGATCGCCATCAGGATCGAGCGAGCCTTCGGCATTTCCCGAGTAAGCAAGGTACATCGCGAATGCCAAACCGTCAGGAATCCAGTCCGAGTTAGAATCCCAACGACTTTGATAGGAATCTAAGGCGACGCGTTCTTCGCAATCATTCAAGCGATCGGAATCAAGATCCCCAAAGGATGTGCATGAAGAATAGGGCTCAGCAAAACTTCCAGGGCGACAGAGCAAATCTTTACAAGGCTTGCCATTGGTGCGGTACTCCACGCCATCGTCCACTCCGTTGCCATCGGTATCGGCCACGGAAGGATCTGAACCCAATCGCTCTTCCGTGACATCCGAAAGCGTGTCGCCATCGGAATCAGCTTTCAACAAACCATTTTCCCAAGTCGTATTGGTATTTTGAACGAACACATCGCGAAGCACGCGCTTCACTTCTCGAATCGGCACACCAAAACGCGTGAAGTCGATGAGTTCCCCGGCAGAGACAGAGTAGAAATCTCCTTCGCCCTCGTCGGCCACTTGTTCGAGCAGAGTTTCCGCTGCGGGATCGCCCACTTGATTGTAATAAAACAGCGAGTGCACCTGAATGATATCGACGTAGGGCTCGTTCTCTCCCAAAGTTTCAAGTCCTTTGAGACCTCGAACCGCTCCTAAAATGTCAGAGGTGGATTGATAAATATAATTCCCAGGTGTTCCACCCGTGATGGGCGCTCCATCCGTAACGAAAAACACCACATAGGACGAAGACTCAATTTCATCCAAATTGTCTTTAGCTTGCTGAATGTCGTGGGCAATGAGTTCATTCACGACAGAATAGGCGTTTAAATAATTCGTCCAGCCCCCATCCGCCGGACAACCTGAATCGTATTTGTCAGCATAGACACAACCCGATTCAAATTTTTGATTGATCACCTTCGTTTCAAAAGCAGCCTTATCAATAAACCTATCATTGCCGGGTCGCGATGCATTGGTTGAAAAATTAACGAGCGCATAGGAAATCGTGGGATCAGGAATCACCGACTGATCTAAAAAGTGCATGATGGCGTCGTATCGGCGAGATCCATCGGGATCCGTCCCTAATTCTGTGGCGGTTCCCTGATTACTTCCTGATTTATCCAAGACAAATATAAATTTAAGTTTGGACTTAACGGCACTTGCATCGGAAGTACAAAAATTCGCGTAGACATCGGTGGTTTTGTAGTCGGTGGCCCGAATTTCATCGAGCTCTTCTAAACGTTCTGAATTACAAGCCGCCAAGCCAAGACTAAGCGCGCTTACCCCCACTAAATTTCTCAACACCCATCTCATTGATACACCGACCATTCTGCGTCCGCTCCCTGTTCATACTGCACCTCATACGCGTCGATTCCTCGAGTCAGCGATTCGATGAGGTAGTCTTTCGATTTAAGTGCGTAACGATCCGAAGAAGTCTGGCGCTCCATGAACATGAGACGAACTGCATTGCCCGATGTCACTTCGACGAGCGGAATGTTATTGATGCGCAAATTAAAACAAGTTTGGCCATTCACTTCGGTAGACGTGATGGCATATTGAAACGCGAAGGCTTTAACGTCGTCCGTCACCGTTTCGTAAATAGGAAGATTTTGTTTTACCTTTGAAATATTGGTGATCCCATCTCCAGAAGGATTTTGATCCTTATCGGCGCCGTCCAAGGGGTTCATAGACTTTCGAATTTCAATGCCATCGGGAATTCCATCTTGATCGGTATCGAATTTAAACGGGTCGGTGTGCGTGATCGTTTGCTCTTCGCAATCGGTCAACCCGTCAAAGTCAGAGTCTTGATCTGCCGCTGCACAAAATCTTAAATGCGACTGAGCTTCGAGCGTAAAACCTGCAAGATAAACAAGAAGATCGGAGTAGCCGTCTTCATTGGTGTCCGCTCGAAGGTAGTTAATGCCCAATGAAGGATCAGTTTCTTGAACATTGGCAAGACCATCGCGATCGGTATCCACCAGAATTTGCGAACTGGAAATTTTGTAAGAAAGAGCATGTCCCCAAAAATCCAAATAGCGGAAGCCCGTGCGAGGACAATAATTTTTGATAAGCAAATTCGCGGTGGTAGGCGCTGCGATCGTAGCTCGTTGAATATCGAGCGGCATAATTTGCTCCTCGGTGCAGGCCGATAAAACGACCGCCGTCCCCAAAAGNNCGCTCTTAGAGGTTCCTACCTTTCAAGGAATGGGCCAGGTTTGCTCCGTCACCAAGGCAAAAAAGGTAAGTAATTTGAGGGGGATAAAAAAGAATCCAAACTTGTCATGTCTAAAACGCCCGAGTGGGTTCAAAGCCTATGGCGGTTTTGCCCGTCAGCTTTTTGGCTCGGATTTTGCTTTCTCTATATATTGGTGGTGTTTCTCTCTTTGAATATTGGACTGAGTGTCGTCCTTCTTACGGGGACGGTCGATCTTCCTCCCGCGTGCAAGGCGGCTGCGGGAAAATTTGTAACATCTACTTCAATCGCAATTCCTAGAGTCGTTCATGAAAATGAACTTGGCGCTTTCGATAAGGGTACAAATCAGCAAGTCTTTCAGCTAAATGATTCCGTCCTCATTAAAATTCCCATCATTCAAAGAGCGCTTCACGAAGAAATAGCAGTGGCTCAGGCATTAAACTATGCAGGTCAACAGCCGTTCTACGGAGTCGTCGATATTCGATACGATCGAAACTTACATTCAGGCTATCCGTTCCTGCGAGGATACGCGGTCGGCCTGGTGGACGGAGTGAGTCTTCATAAATTTAAACTCATTTATAAGAATCGAATTTCCATTGAAGCTCAAGATGCCAATGCGCGCCTTAGCACATTGAGAGATCAAGTTGTTCGTGAGACGGGCCTATTCGATCTTAGCGACCGAAATGCAATTTTACGCTCCAACGGAGACGTCACCCTCATTGATGGACTCTACTCGAGACGACAGCACGTGGTTGATTCGAAAGAGCGACATCCTCTGCATGATAGGATGATCTCCGAAGGGTTCAATCCGCGGCGGTTTAGTTTGGACGTCCTGCCATTTCCAACCGAGCCTTAATAGAGCAGCGCAAATTCTAGCAGAAACACATAGCCCGCAGAAATTTTAGAGCGGTCATTATTGACGGCTGCGTCCGTGAATACGTAGCGCCAGCCATCTTGGATTTCTCCCGTAGGATAATTTTGTTTGTAGAATACTTGATTCGTTCGAAGCGTGAAATTTTCTGAGAGCTTAAACGTTTCGCTCACAAGAGCTCCATACACAAAGCCCCGACTCGAAAATGGCTCCAGCTTCGTCGAAAGATTGTTTTTGCTTTGCACGGCTTTCACGTCCGGAAAGCTGATGAGCTCGTACCCCACGAGAGGCCCCACACTAAACATGGAGTTCATTCTAAACTTGGGGGCCGTACGAAAGGAAAAATTTTGAAGCTTAGAAGTCTTATCACCGCCCAAGGTCATTCCAAAGCTTGCATTAAAAACTTCCCAGTCGAACCAACGATCCCAACGAAAATGAAGTTGAAATAAGCTGAGAGAAAATCCGACGCGATCCTTCACAATTTGAAAGGGACTAATGCCCCCGCCAAACTTTAACTCCAGCTTGGGTTCACCGCCCACAAAGCGCTTCAACTGAGGATACTCTTGTAAGATTTCCGAATGCACAGCCATGGGAAAAATCACCAGAGCTGCGCTCGCGATCCATGTCCATGTTCGAGTCATTATGATCTCCCCTTTTGCTCGAGCACTTTCTTCATGCAAGAATCTCGCATACCTTCCATTTCCGAACCCTTTTCCAATCGGAAATATGCCTCACTCCAATAACCCATAGCGAGCACCGTACAACCGAGCACCGTGGAAAAATCCTTTTCTGACCCTTTGTGGAATGCTGCCCCGTACGTAGCGGCCGCCGCAGCGTGATGCAAATAACCCTCCGAATAGTAGAGCTTTGCTAAATCCAAAAGCGGTTCTGCGTCGGAATCCGTAAAGTAGACAGCCTTCTGCAACTCATCGAACTTTGCTCCCTTTGGATCCGTTCCCACTCCCGCACTTTGCTTAGCCGCTGGCGCATTCCACACCAGAAATGAGGAAAATTCAGCATCGGTCGGGCCCGCACAGGCCTTTGTAGCCGGATGAATCACCTTCGTCTTCGCTTGAACGGTGTTGCATTTCGCAATGTAAGCTTGAGCGGTCTTCTGACTTTCTCCTGCTTTTTCCTTTAAGACCGACGCCAACTCGGCATTCGCACCCGCCACACGAAGGAGGTAATTAGCAAACGCCGTGTAGAGGGACTGCTGTCTCAGCGAAAGAATGATCTCTAATTGCGGATCAGATGTTCCCTCCATGGATTGGTAGGTAGCAGCCAGAGCTTGAAATTCTTTTCCACTCTCTTCGATCTTTTCGACCGCGGTGGGTGCCGTTGCTAGCTTTTGTACGATGGCTTTGCGATTTGGTTCCAATCGCTCCGTCATAGACCATCGACAAAGCGTCGAGCGCGTAGAGTTATTGGCACAGCGCTGAGCAACTTCACCAAAGACGCGAGCTCGAACCGCCTGAGTGAGCTTCGATTGATTCTTATAGAGAGACATCACCGTTTCATCGCTGGAATCCAACGCTAAGAGAGTAGTGGTCAGATCTTCTGAAATAGGCGTGGGCGATTCTAGCGCATCCAGCAGTTGTTCCTTCAAACGCACTTTGGATTTGGCGCTCACCATCGTCCACGATGGATTTTTCAAAATCCTTGAGGCCACCTGCCAATCACGTAAAATCAAAGCTTCGCTCAAAATCTCATCTAAGATCTCAAGCCGCGTTTTGGAACTCAACTTGGCATCGTTGAAAAGCTCGATCGAAATTCCAATGGCCGAATAATATCGAGTCATCTTTCCATTTTCTCGCGCGAGAGAACGCCGAATTTCTCCGCGTTTCACCGGATCTTTTTCTTTCTCTCCGAGGACTGCGGCCGCCTTAAAAAATGTATCGAGATCGCGCTCTTTCTTGGATTTCGCAAGCGCTTCCTTCAGGGCTTCATTCGCGATGCTTTCGTCTTCTACTGAAAGGGCGGCGGAGAGATAACTCTTTCCTTGAGCAAATTCATCGTAATCGCCCACGGTTTTTACTTTCTCTTGGATCACCTTCGAACGAGCGAGCTGACCCACACTGTTTAGACGTTGATTGAATTGTGCATTCGGTAACTTCAATTGAGTAAGAAGCGTGGTCCAATATTGCAACCCGCTAAAATCATTTCGCGTATTAAAATAATCTAAAATGAGCTCGCCTGCATCCGCGGCCTGTGGAGCTTGGGAGAACTTCTTCATGTAGTCGTAGAGCTCATTAAGAGCCTCAGGGAACAAGCTTTGTTCGTATTTGGCCTTCACGTAAGTGAATTGCATGCCAGGATCATTTTTTATTTTCGCATCAAATTTGGAATAGGATTCGATGGCCTTCATGAGAAGACCCTTCATGCGCGTCGTTTCGTAATAGGAATACTCCCCCTTCTTTTGAAAGCAGAGAATCGCATTTTCAATGAGAGGCTTCTTATCGGAAGGTTTTCCAAACTCTTCGTTAAAAATTCTGAGGTAATAGTCCCCACTTGAAAGATAGTTCTCGGTGTTAAAAAATACATCCGCGAGGTCGATCGCTATTTTAACGGAATTAGGATTTTTCTCGAAGAATCCCAAATAGAGTTCATAGTAATCACGGGAACGAGACAGCCAAAGTTTCTTCGCCTCGGGATCCGAGGCCAACTTCGCTAAGTCGTGGCAGCGAGTGCCCAAATCTCGAATTTGTTTTTCAAAGAAGAGATAGGACTTTTCGTAATCTGCGCGCGGAACTTTATAAAAAGAAATCCACTGAGTGTACTTATTGAGAACAAACTTCATTTCCTCCACGGGGATTTCCGCTCGGCGATCGATAGGAATTTGAAGCAATACCTCTTGATAAATATTCACGACCTTTTGAGGCTCAGCCGTTCTCTCGCTGAGAGTTCGAAGTAATTTCAAGGCGATTTCATATTTTTGAAGATTGATATAACGAAGCGCCAATTTCTCAATCACTTCCTGAAAGTAAATCTCACTGGGCGCGAGCTTCGAATAATAACTGACGGGATCGGGATTTTCAGGAAACACAAACGTATAGGCTCGAATGGAATCGATAAGAGCCTCTCGCTTCAAATCGCTTCGGGTCATTCGCTTGGTCAATGAAAGTGCGTAAGGGTTATCCTGCTCTTTCAAATTGGGATTTCGAATGACTTCTTCTAATTCCTTCAGTGCGTCGGGGTACTTCTCAAGGGGCATGAGCGCAAGAGCCGTTCTATATTTTGCCAAGTTAGACTCGTAAACCAGCTTTCCACTAGTGGCCGGCTTCAACATGTCCACGGCTTCCTGATAAAAGTGATTGTCGAGGAAATGCTGTCCCAAAAGCAGTCGCGATTTAAGGGCTTCGTCGGAATCCGGAAAATCTTTGATCAATTGCTCGGAGATAATCGTAAATTGAATGACTTCATCGATTGCCTTAAGTGCGGTTGCCAAACGATAGAGCACTTCCCGACGCTTTGGAAATTGCGGAAAGTCTTTCAGAATAAGACGATAAATTCCAATCGCCTCCTGCTGAGCGACCACGACGGGCGAAAATGCTTTCTCTGCGGAAACGCGGAGATGCTGGTCCTTTTGCTTCTCCATCTGAACGTAATAGAGTGCCGTGGATTTTTGCGTGAGCAAGTCTCCTAACTGAAGATACAAATTGGCAAGGAACGGCGCCGTTTGGCTTTCAGTAATTTGCACCCGAAGCAATCGCACCGATTCTTCCGTTCGCTTCAACAATTCGTTTAATTTTTGCTTGAAATCCTTGTCTTCAGGATTTTCTTGGATGGCCAGAGGATTCTCCAGCACCGGCGCATTGGCCGCCGCAGCCGCGCTGACAGGCTTTGCAGGCTGCTGCGCTTGCAGAGTTGCACTCAATCCTTGGCTGAGGATCACAACGCTCACGAACTTCACTATTGAGTGCATTGATTTGCTACCACCCCTCGATAACTCAAACGCTCGTCTCTCCAAAAATCTCCCAACTGTACCCACCGAATGCGAAATTCTTGATCCTTAGAAGTTGCAAAGGAGTCTCCAAAAGTCTCGGATGGAATGAATACGGAATCTGGGTTGAATTTTTGGCGCGCGACCTCAAACTTCATAAATCGCAATTGTTCCGCCATGAGGAGCAATTGCCCGGCCGCACGATCGAGCGCTTTCATTTCTAATCCGCGCGCTCTTGTCATGAGAAGGCGCATTTCAGAGTCGTAAAGATAGTTGAGAAGTTTGAGCGTCGGTTCCGGCACGTCTTTCAGATTCTTCTTCTCGGAGGCAAGCTCTTGAACGGTGAGCGCCACTTGCTGATACTCTGCATTCCCAGGAACTTTAAATTCTTTAAGTTGAGGATAGCTCATGAGCGACTCTCCTCGCTTCAGTCCCTCTACGACCGCACCGAATTGCTTTTGAAAGGCGGCTCCTAACGTTTCAAAATTCTTAGTTCGACAGAGTGCCTTATAAATGAGCGCGCGAAGTGTGTAGCGCTCGAGATCCAAACTCTTATCCCCTAATGAAGACTCTAAATTATAGAGGGAACCCAAAGCCTCGGAATATCGCTTTAAATAATAAAGATTCCAGGCCGCCTCTAGATAATCAGACGGCACGACCGGATTTAATTTCAGAAGAAATGTTTTATAAATATCGAAGGACTTTTTGTAATCCTCTTTATCAAAGTAAACTCGGGCGAGAGTTCTCGTAGTCTTTCGAACAAAGCTCACTTGATCGTCGCCAATTTTCTTCGCCAAAATTTTACGGAGAATTTCTTCTGCTTTATCGAGATGACCCTGAGAATACTCCTCAAGAGCTTGATAAAATAAGTACTTCGAAAAATTTTCTTTATCGACATTGGAAAAATAGCTCTCGGCCCAACGATCCATTCCCTTTTCTTTGTTTAAGATCGCTTTATACAGATTGTAAGAGTTTACAAATTCATATTGATCTCGTGGCTCGATGTCCCCCGAGATAAAAAGCCCAACGGTAGAATAAGGATAGCCCATGTCGACCAACCGAATGATTGCCTTATAGGCATGTTCCTTACTTGGAAGATCATTGAAGAAAATGATCATTCGGCTCGCCGCGGCCATCGCTCCATAGTAAAGGTCCCGCTTCTCCAAAAGATCGATTGTATCTTTCCACTGCTTGGCGTCCCGAAATTCTGTGGGAATCTCGCTGCTCCATTTTCCCTGAGCTTCAGCATCCTTTGCAGTGGAGAGCATGCCCAAAATGAAGATCGTTAAAACGATAAACGTCCGATTCATTAGAAGTGATATCCCCCGACCAATCCGAAACTCACATAGTTTGAGAAACCTTGAACCCCCACCGTATCGCGCACTTCCATTCCAAAGGTGAATTTGTCGTCCATCACGGCTGTAAATCGAATTCCCAGGTTTGCTGCGGCACTGGTCTTAAATTTTGTTTTGATCACTCCCGCTCCAAGGAAGGGAGAAAAATGAAAATAGCGAATGTAATTCTGCAACAATACAAATTTTCCTCGCAGCAGGTTATAAACGGCATTGGAAGTTACCAAATATTCAATGCGATTAATGCTTCGAGGGGCGACACCATGGCGCTCCGCCAATTGAGTGGTGAGTGAAGAATCGAACGTAAAATAATAATGAGCATTCACCACTTCCCATGCCCAGTTCGTATTGAAATGGTGCTTGTACCCAAGAGCGACACTGAGACCCTGGTAGTATGCATTGAACGGATAAGACCCAATTCCCAAATTGATTTCATTGGGTTGAGTCTCGGGATATGCCTCGACCGCTTGCACGTAAATTCCATCCAATGTTCTCTGTGGAATGATAGATTCCTGCGGTGGCTTCTCCTCTAATTGCGCAGAATTCTCCGCGGCAAATAGAGTGGTGGTCGAAAGTAGAAAAACCCATAGGAAATTAGGCAGCTTGGACATGTTCTAAGATTAACTTTTCGATTTCTCGTCGTCGATTCGAAAGCGTCCACGAATTTCTCTCTCATTAATTGAAACTTAATAAATGTCCGAGCGCGTCATGCGATTTTTAGTTCTTCCTCTCGCCGCATGAACACAGCGTTCCATATGATGATTTCTAAGAAGGGGTCATCATGAAATTTCAATTCATTCGAATCTTATTCATAAGTCTTTTAACTTTGATCTGTAGCCTTGGATCATCTCACGCCAAATCCATCAGCATCATGAGCTACAATACTGAAAATCTATTCGACACACTGGATGATCCCGATCGAGCGGATGAAGACTTCACTCCCGACGGAAGATATCGTTGGAATACAGAAAAACTGAAACTGAAAATTCAACAGCTTGGAAAAGTGATCACTAGTATTAAGAATCCGGATGGAATGCCTTGTCCCGACGTTCTTTCAATGGTGGAAGTCGAGAATGCGCTCGTTTTAAAGATGCTCAAGGAACAAGCACTCAGTGCTTGCGAATATAAAAAGACGGTCATCGACAAGAGGGATCCTGATCCCCGAGGAATTAAGGTTTCTCTCATGACCCGATTTCCCGTGGTCGGCCAGCCCATCTCTCACTTTGTCTACGATACCGGTCGAGTGATTCAAGAAACCCACGTAAATGCTCACGGCACTCGTTTGGTTATTTTTGTAAACCATTGGAAAAGCCGAATTCCCTCTTCCAATGATCCCGATGGCGGAAAATCAAAGCGAGCCTTAGCTGCAAAGATCCTTCGAACTCGAATGAATGAACTCTACGCGGAAGATCCTGGCATTGAAATGATCGTCACAGGGGACCTCAATGATGAATTTGAAGATGATTCCATTCGTAAGGTTTTAGGAACGGTGGCGGATCCTGAAAAGGCGACCAATCCCGAGAAGCTCGTGCTCTGGGAATCTAGTTTTGATCTTTTACACGATCCTCGATTTGACGATCTTCCAACAGACGAAGAAAAATATGCTTTTCTCAAATTACTTCGCGCCACCTATTACTTCGCCAGAGAAAAAGCCTTTAATCAGCTCGACCATCTCTTAGTTTCCCCCGGCTTGCTCGATGATCAAGGGCTCACCTTCATTCCGAAGTCGTTCAAGGTTGTAAGACTCGTGATGAATACGGATCCCCAAACCAAAGGTCCTCGCCGCTTTACGGCCTTTGAGGATGAGAATGGACATTTCTCCCGCGCCCTCGGTGCGTCTGACCACTTTCCGATTTTGATTCGCCTTGCAGTTCAGGAAAATCGATAAATTTGGCTCGTGAAAGAGCGAAGACAAAAAAAAACCGCCGATCTGAAAAGATCGGCGGTTTATCTCGAATAAGATGTAACTAAAAAAATTACGAGAGATGTTTGGAGACGTATTTCGTCATTTCAAACATAGACACTCGACCTTTTCCACCGAATACAGCTTTCAATTTGTCATCCGCAAGGATGTAACGCTTTTCGGTTTGATCTTGAAGGCCATTCTTCTTGATGTAGGCCCAAAGTTTCTTGGTCACTTCTGTACGAGGCAAGGGCTTCGTTCCAATGATGGAGCTCAAAGTCGTCGACGGTGTTAACGGCTTCATAAAAGCCGCATTGGGTTTACGCGTCTTCATTTTTCGCGTGGCTTTTTTCGCAGTCGTCTTCTTCTTTGCCTTCGTTTTGGTTTTAGTTTTTTTCTTTGCTGCCATTGTATGACCCCTTTTTTATTTGATATTCGGTTCGATCGTTTCTCGAATTGTTGAGCACGATTTCAAAAGTCTGCACCAACTTGACCCTCCCATCAAACGGAATTTACACACGAAGCTGGGGATTTAGGAAAGCGTCCACTCCATTCGTACCTTCGTACTGGGATGATGGATCGCTAGATGCACGGAGCGGAGCCGAATTTCACTCTCTTCACTCTGCGAAACACCATATTTGGTGTCCCCGATAATGGGATGCCCAATTTTGGCAAGCTGAGCTCGGATTTGATGGGAGCGCCCCGTCTCCAATTCCACGCTAAGTCGCGTCACCCCTTCTAATCGTTCGACAACTCGATAGGATAGAACCGCTCGCTTGGCCCCAGGAGTCTCTCGCGGAAAGACGGTTACATAATTGGTTTTCTCATTCTTCCGTAGATAGTGCTCCAACCGATCTTCATCCTTGTGCACATTTCCCCGAACCAACGCCTCATAACGCTTCGAAACGGTTCTATCACGAAACTGGTTCGAAAGACTTTCTGCCGCTTCCTTTGTTTTCGCAAAAATCATAAGACCCAGTACTTCACGATCCAGACGATGAACGGGAATCAAAAAAGTTCCCGTCGTACGAGAAATGAATTCATACAGTCCTTCCGACGAACCTCGATCTGCTTTCTGAGATAAAAAAGGAGCACACTTCTCCACAACGAGGATGGCGGGATCTTCGAAGACAATTCGGAAAATTTGTGATGACATTCAATTGTCCCCTAACAGACCAAGGGGATGTTGACGAGAGGATCGCATGCGACGCCCTATTCTTTGGATCTCCTTGGGATTTTTTCTATCCGGATGCAATTCCTTTCCGCTCTGGCGCACTTCTGATTCCAGCCAAAATCGCAGACCCATTGGTCGGCTCAACGTGAACACACGTCTGGACACCTTTCATCCTTCTGCAGAACTTCGTGTGAAGGTCGATCCGACAGTTTGCGGAACGAAACGTGCGCCTCAGAGTCTCCTTTGGAATGAGGGAACAAAGGGAGTGGAAAACGTGGTGGTATGGCTCGAAGGTCCCACTCTAAAGCCACTTTCGACGGACGATACACCTCGAATCGTAACCTCGACCAAATGCGAATTCAGTCCACGCCTTCTAATTGTTGCTCCAGGAACGCTCATTGATTTCAGGAATAACGACCCCGTCCTTCATAGCGTCCGTGCTCAAACCAAACTGAATCCTCCTGACTACAAGGTTCAACCTCCCAACCTGGAATCCGTGACGATGAAATTCGAAAAACCTGAAATCATTCCTCTCGTGAATGACATGCATCCTTGGATGCAGGCCTTTATCATTGTGGCCGCGCATTCATTCTATGCGGTGACGGATGCTAAGGGGGAAGCAAAGTTCCTCGACATCCCGGAAGGTTCGTACCGCCTCAAAGCCTGGCATGAAATCCTCGGACTGCAAGAGCATCCTCAATCTATTGAAATTAATATGGAGACGTCTGGCAAAACTCAGAGCCTGACCTTTATCTGGGCGGATGAACCTACCCCATAAAGATCTAGCAAAACCGTGGGGGATTTGAACCCGGTTTGCCTTCCGACACGTCGGCAGAATTTGGATTTGATTTTTGGAGATTGAGGGTCAGTGTGACTCGACCTTTGCAAACGACTTTCTTACACTCAAAGGTAATGCCTTCTAGATCGTCGGTTTGCGATTGAGCTTCATAGGTCTCACTGCAAGTTCCGCATTTGCCGTGATAAAAATTCGTTTCGAAGTCTTTGAATGGATTTTTCTTCATATCACACGTCCAAACTCTTCTCTTAGTATACGTGGGAGCCTTCTCTAGCGGCAGCCTGCACGGCACCACAAATGGCCCCAAGATTTTCGTACCTCCGACGGCACGTTAAGACATAAACTAATTGCGATGCCCAAGATCGGTCTGCAACCCACTGGGAGGACACTCGAAGCGCCCAAACGGTGTAATTTACTGCAGTTCCTGCATGCCGAGGGAATTCCCGTTGGAAGCGCTTGCGGCGGAAAAGGTCTATGCGCGAGCTGCAAAGTCATCGTTTTAGCGGGCGAGACGAATCTCTCCCGCCCGAACGATATTGAAGTGGATTTAAAGGAACGTAATCATCTCCAGCAGAATGAGCGCATTGCATGTCAGTGCAAGGTGCTGGGAGATATCGAAATCACGACGAGCTATTGGTAGGAAATAACGATGAATAAATTGCCGGCAAAATCAGTTAAAGAATCGATGGTCGAAACGAACAATATTGTTCTTCCTTCTCATGCAAATGCGCTCGGAACACTTTTTGGGGGCGTCCTCATGAGCTGGATAGATATTTCAGCGGCAATTTGTGCCCAGCGGCATTCGCGCAGAGTTTCTGTGACGGCAAGTGTCGATTCGCTTTCTTTTCTTGCTCCTGTGTACGTGGGCGATACAGTGACTCTGAAATCTAAGGTAGTTTATACGGGAAAAAGTTCCATGGTAATAGCCGTGGACGTGACGGCCGAAAATCCACTGGAGGGAAAACCTCGAAAATGCGTAACGGCGTACTTGAATTTTGTAGCGTTCGACGAGAAGCGTAAACCCACGAGCGTTCCGCAGATCAAATTAGAAACTGCGGAAGAACGCGAGCTCTTCGAGTGGGCGGCTGAGCGGCGGAAAGCCCTTTTGGATCAATGGCGCAAGCTGCCAGCGCATGATTCCTGATATGCTTTAATTTGATCTTTTATGATTGTTCTCTGTCCTCAGTGTCAAAGTCGGTATCAACTTGCCGATGAAAAAATTCGCGAGAAAGGGACGAAAGTCCGCTGTCCGCGATGTCAGAACACCTTTCGGGTTTATCCGGAAGGATTGAGGAACGCGCCTGCCCAAAATCCGAGTCAAGAGCGCGACGCCTTTTTCGATCAAGGTCAAACGGAATTGGCTCCTCCCTCAACCCCGTCCATGGCCTCACCTGCGATGGAAGTGTCAAAGACTGCCACCACGCAAGGAAGAACGGCCAGTAAAACGGTGCCCCAATTTGCAGAAGAGACTTCGAATCCATTTAGCGGCCCTACCCGTGTGTCGGAAGAGATGCCCTCTAAAGTGACCGCCTCCACGATGCGAACTAAGGAGCAGTCTCCGTTTAAAAAACAACCTAGCGTCACCATTAATTTTGATGAACCCATGGCCGATGAGGACACCGCGCAGGAACCCTTCGAAGCCACTGCTTCCACGCAGAGTCCATTCTCAAGCAAATCCAAAAAGGAGAGCAGAAACGATGTCCGGTTTGCTGAAGAGCAAAATGAGGATCTCGTTTCTGAAGCAACAGAGCTTGCCCGAACTTCTGCAATTCTAGAACAACGCTCTCGATCGCAAGTGAAAAAGCGTGAAAAAGAAGCGAACGATTTTCGAATTGATGACGACGATGATTTTGTTCGCGAATCGAAGGAAATTACTGACCCAGTCCATGAAGAGCAGGAGCAACCTCGGCCCTTTGGATCAGAGACATTTTTAGAAATTAGAAATTATTCGAAGCCTAAGTCTGCGCTTCGGAAGAGAATTTTAATTGGCGGATCGATCGCTTTGGCCGCTATCGCCGGCTATTTTTTGGCGACGCAGTACCCAATGGGTGATCAAACGAAGAGCGAAATTGCTTCTAGCCGACCTCGATTAGATCCCGTTAACGAAAATGCACCCACAGATTCGATGGAGTCTACTCCCTCCGATGAATCCACCAAAGAAGTCGAACGAGAAAAGGTTCCTCAGATCGGTCACGTTGAAGTACGACGTCCGAAAGGTTGGTACAAGCAAGAACCGGGAATCATCCAGGATTATCTCTCTCAAATGGCGATGCTTCCACCTCCCGAGCAACAAAAGCCCCACAATCGGAGTCTCATCGCCGAGGCTCTTATCTTGAATGGGTTTTTTACGGGAGCTTCAGATCAGTTATCCACCGGCCTAGGGTACTCTTCGGGTCTCATGGTTGGAGATCCCACCTCGATCTATGGCTACTATGGGCTCGCCAATTACGCTCTCTGGAAAGACGACGTTGTCACCTTGGCAGACCTCGTAAAGCGCTGGCCTGAAATTCAACGCTTGGATCCCGAGTATCGTTTATCAGAAGCCGTCGTTCGAGCTCGGGTTGAAAAGAATTTACGATCCGGCTTGGAACTTTTGAAAGCCCTCTTGAATGATTCTCCCGAATACCAGACAGCTCTGTCTTGGACTTACTATTTGTCCTTAGAATCCAAAGGTGAAGACGCTTTGGAAGTCTTTGGAGAAGCTTATTTGCAGGGCATTCAGAAATCCTACCAACGTCACCGCGATCTTTTGAAATCGAGTTACCAAGCGTCACCCCCCCTCTATGCGAATATTGAACGTCGAGCTCGGCTACTAGGAAAATCCCTTTCTACGGCGAGTGGAAGGGAAAGTTCCAAATCGGCCAAGAGTCCCTCGAAGCAAAAATCCCTCCCGCAAGCTCCCGCTCCCGAGGTTCCTCCAGCGCCAACACCCTCTCCTTCCGTCGCTCCGCCGGCTCCAGCTCCAGCTCCGACGCCAACACCCATCCAGGCGCCGACAGGGCGGCAATCGAAGAAGCTTCCAAAGGTTTCAGACAAGTTAGTGGCCTTAAACCGCGAGACTTCAAGTGCGAAGGTTGGAGCCAAGAAACTTTTAGAGGAAGGTATTGTTCGTCAGAAGGAAAACAAACTGGAAGAAGCCATCGCCCTGTTTCAGAAGGCTCTGCAATTAGATTCTGATTTGGCGGAAGTTTATAAGCGATTGGGAATGATCTACATGGGCCGCAAGGAAAACGAACGGGCCCTTCTCAACTTTAAGCTTTACCTTCAGCTCAAACCCGACAGCGACGACAAGAAAATGGTACAAAGCTGGATTAATTCACTTCAGTAATTCAATCTAACGTAGTGGGTACAAAGTTCAATCAAGTGGGGTCTCTCTGCATTTTTGGCGTCAAAGATTTCCTTTGGACGAATGAATGGACGAGATTTTTTGAGGAGTTTAATCCGTCTGGTTTAGCGCTCTTTAATTCACCCTTCGATAGCCCATCTAATATCTGGAAGGATAAGGACGCTGCCCTAGAGGTAGTCTACGAATTTATTCGAAAGGCTGAGGAAAAAAGCGTTCCCTTCGTCTGCGTCGATCAAGAAGGAGGTCGCGTTCGTCGCCTCCGAGGACACTTTATTGCTCTGCCCTCGGCGCAGAAAATGACAGAGGCCCATCGAGATCGAAAAATTTCGATGCCAGATATTGGAAAGCTATACCAATTGGCAGCGCGCCAAATGAAGTCCTCTGGAATCGCTTTGGATTTTGCGCCGGTTTGCGATCTTCGTTTGGAAAGATCTTCGAATGTCGTCGGGGATCGAAGCTTTGGTTCCAACAAGGCCGAGGCAATTGAATATATTCGAACCTGTGTTGAAGCCTTCGAAAGTGAAGGCGTTCATTCCACTTTGAAACATTTTCCAGGGCATGGCCCGACGGAATTTGATTCGCACGAGAAAATTGCCGTTATCTTTAAGGAAAAACGTGAGTTGATGGCGGAAGACTTAAAAGTTTTTGAAGAGATTGCACCCTTTGCTTCCGCCATTATGACTGCGCACATTGCCTTTGCCGAAAATCCTGAGCGCATTGTCTCTTTAGATAAAGAGCTCTTGGAGGAACTCGGCCGTAACATTCCAAAGGATAAGTACTGGATTACAGACGACATGCTTTCTATGAAAGCCGTAAGTGAGGATCGTTCCTGGAGAGCGGCACTAGAATGCCGGTATGATTTTCTATTGATGTGTGGCGATTTTGGTCCTTCGCTTTCGGCGATGGAAGATCTGATTCGTTTTGCTGAATCCGAATATCGCAGCTTTACAAAGGAATCCGACCTCTTGAAGCGAATCGAGCGATCTAGAAGGGCCTTCTCTCGGAAGCAGGCTATACCCCCATATTCCCAGTGGCGGAAAATCGTCTTAGAATGTGAGCTAGAAGCGGCGTCGATCCTTGAGAAAATTGGATGAGTTCTGAGCCTATCATTCGACTTGCAATTACGTACGACTGGACCCCTCAGCAAGGATTCTTCCTGAAGTCAGATTGCAGAAAGCGTTTTGCCGATCTGCGCGTGGAGCTCGTTCCCATTTATGATGATCTTCAAAAGATAAAGGAAGTTCTCGCAGGCGTGGACGGGCTGATCATTCCGGGCGGAGTCGATGACGTCGACCCGACCCGCTATGGACAGGAGAAAAAACACGATCGAGTTCGAATTAATACGAAGCGCACAGATTTTGAATTTCACGTATTGGAAGAAGCATTTCGAAGAGAGCTGCCCATTTTTACCATTTGCTGGGGATTGCAAATTCTGAATGTGTTTTTAGGAGGATCCCTTCACCAGCACCTTCCTATGGATAAACCAGGTACGGTGGTGCACGAACAGGACGAGGCTCCGCATAAACCCACGCATTGGGTAATGCTGGAAAATAATTCGTTTTTAATGGAGAAAATCGGCACGCCGAAACTCTTTGTGAATTCCACCCATCATCAAGCGATCGAATCTCTAGGAAAAGGACTTATCGTGGAAGCGTTATCGGACGATGGCGTGATCGAAGCGGTAAAGTTCACGGGAGGGAACATGACTTGCTTCGGCGTACAATGGCATCCCGAACGTCTGATCGGCGATCCCGTCATCCCACTCTTTTTGAACGAGTGTCTAAAACGAAAAACTTGATTTGTTAATTTGACTTCGAAATTGTGCGATTCAACAGACGTTGCGCGCTCACGTCGATAAATGCGGCATTTTGCTGTTCTAACGTCTGAAGACGCTCTTTCAACCGTTGCACTTCAGCTTGAAGATCTTTCTTTTGTCTTTTCAACAGCATGATGGCGCTCACCAGAAAGTTTCCGCCGCCTAAATAAGCGCCGTCTTCGAATAAGGCCGTTTGATCCACTCCATCTTGTCTCTCAGGTTTTCCCATGATGTTGAACTCCCTTCTCCCTCCTTCTCTGCAAGAATTTAACCACGGGGTAACGCAGCGCCTAAGGCCCCAAGCTCCGCGTCAAGGGCATTGCAACGCCGATTTTTTGACGAGTTTTTCAGAATTTCAACGCAAGTTTATGGGGAGGTGTGCAATGAAAGAATTCTCGAAAGGACTCGCGCCGCATTTTCGATGAAGCTTCGCATTTCAAGACCTTACG
>DDSI01000262.1 GCA_002343335.1 Bacteriovoracaceae bacterium UBA2394 | reverse complement strand
CGCTGCGACCGGACATGCGGAAACATCCGCCTCACCCTTCTTCGCATTTCCTTTAGTTCGCGCGTGGACCTATGGAAAGAATTTAGAAAATACCGTTAAGGATGGATGGAGCGGTGGCAAATCCATGATTCATACGTTGAATCTGGGGGGCGGTTTGGATGCGATCCTAAAAAAGATGGGAATGGGCTTCTGGCCGAGTGTGGAAGATATGATTCGCGACTCCGAACCCATGCTTTCCTGGACGCCGGAGGCCTACCCGACACAGATTCAAATCGGGCAAAATCCTCTCCCTGAGCGTAAGGATTCCAAGGCAAAAATGATTTATCAAAATCGGATTTCGGAGCTCAATCGAGTAATGCCCGAAGTCGCTTCCAAGATGTGAGCGTTCCCAGTAAAACGGATGAGTGAAAATTGGACTCGCGCAGATTAATTCCACGGTCGGGGATTTTGAAGGGAACACTCAAAAAATCCTCGCCGCCTTAGAGAAACTGAAGGCAGCCGATCTCGTCGTCTTTCCCGAGTCGGCTCTTTGTGGGTATCCGCAACAAGATCTTTTGGACTATCCGTCATTCGCAGATAAGGCAGAAAGCTATGCCGAGCGCATCGCCGCAAAAGCGCCGGGTGCGAATTTCTTATTGGGTTCGATCGAAAAGAACCGCGATTCCGGTAAACCTTTTCGAAATGTGGCGCTTTGGATTTCAAATGGAAAAATCCAAGCACGCTATTTCAAGCGACTTTTGCCGACTTATGATGTGTTCGATGAAGATCGATTTTTTGAGCCGGGACGCAGTCCTCTTCTCTTGGATTTTCGCGGAGAGAAAATTGCCGTTACCATTTGTGAAGACATTTGGAATGAAGCGGGTGGCGCAAAGTTAGAGAACCGTTATCATCAAACTCCTTTAGCGGATTGCAAAGGCGCAAGCTTAATTCTGAATCTATCTGCTTCGCCCTTTGAATTTGCGAAAATTCGCTCGAAGCGAGGGATGCTCGAATCCATCTCCAAAAAATATCGAGTACCTTTCGTCTATGTAAATTGTGTTGGGGCCAATGATGGAATCATTTTCGATGGGCGCTCGTACGTTTGGAATGGTGAGGGGGAAATTCTCGCTGAAGGAAAATCTTACGAAGAAGATCATTTGATCGTCGATGTGAAGTCAGGCACTGCGAGCGCAGAGATGTTGCCGTCCTCGATGGAGGAAACGCGTGAGATTTACGACGCGCTTGTCCTCGGCATTCGAGATTATTGCAGGAAGCAGGGGTTTTCTTCCGTGGTGTTGGGATTGAGTGGAGGCATAGACTCTTCTGTGGTGGCTTGTTTGGCCGCCGATGCCATCGGCGTTGAAAACGTGGTCGGTGTGCTTTTGCCTTCGCGCTTCACTTCTGCCGAATCGAATCAAGATGCAATTGAAATGGCAAAGATCATGCAAAATCCTATTCACATTTTCATGATTGAGGATGTCTTTCAGGCTTACCTCCGCACGATGTCGAAAGCTTTTGAAGGGGTCGCTGCAGATGTGACGGAGGAGAATCTTCAATCGCGTTCTCGGGCGGGAATTTTGATGGCGCTTTCGAATAAATTTAATCATCTCCTTCTCACGACGGGAAATAAGTCCGAATTGGCGGTGGGTTATTGCACGCTCTATGGAGACATGTGCGGGGGGCTCGCTCCATTATCAGATGTGTATAAAGAGCAGGTCTACGCTCTTGGGCGTGAGGCAAATCGACGATTGCAGAGAATTCCTGAGCGTGTATTTACCAAAGCGCCTACCGCAGAACTTAGGGCGCATCAGACCGATCAAGATACACTGCCTCCGTACGCGCGCCTTGATGCCATTTTAAAAAAGATATTAGAGGACTTTCAGTCCTTCGAGCAGTTGGTTGAAGCGGGTTTTGATCCTGTCGAGGTGAAGAAAATCTTCCATTGGATTCGAACCTCCGAGCACAAGCGCTTCCAAATGCCTCTTGGCCTTAAGGTGTCATCGAAGGCCTTTGGCATCGGTCGTCGCATTCCAATTGTGCATGAGTTTTTTGAAAAGCTTGACGCATCGCGATAAGCCCCCGTAGCCTTAAGGCTGTACGTAGGGGGGTTTATGATGAGGGGTCAGGGGAAAATTTTCCTATTTTGGATATTGGCTGCAATCTGGGTGGCGGAAGGCTCAGCGACTGAAAACACATCAGGCGTGGGCAATGAAAACCAATTGAGACAAACACGAGTCGCCGAGGCGACCTCGTTCTCCGTCCGCGTGATTTCGCAAACTGCCAATTTGTTTAGTGGCGAAACGGAGCAGGGTCACGGCACGGGATTCATCGTCGAGATGGATAATGACTTCGGCTACATCTTCACCAACCGCCATGTCATTGCGAAAGACCCCATGCATGCACGGCGAGTCACGCTTCAATTTGCAAGCGGAGAAGGCGAACCTGAAACGGCTGAGGGTAAGGTAGTGTTTCAAAGTGCTCTCTATGATTTTGCTGTCATTAAATTTAAAAAATCTGAATTGAAGCGTGTGAGATCAAAATTGCGATTGGCGTCTCTTCCTTCTGAACAGGAGATGAAGAATTTAATTGTGCAGGGACGGGCGGTGATGACGTTTGGTTATCCACTCGACGGCGATAAAATTGCAAGTTTTGGAATGATTACCGGATTGTCTCAGGAGGTTTTTGATTCCAAAGAATTCATTAGCGTAGACGCCGCGATCAATCCCGGAAATTCAGGAGGTCCTCTCATCGATTTGGAAACAGGAAAAGTCATTGGTATCAATTCTGCAAAATCGACGGAAGGCGAAGGCATGGGGTATGTCATTCCCCTCAAGGTGCTTCAGGCGGACTGGGCGAGATATCGTGAAGAT
This sequence comes from Bacteriovoracaceae bacterium UBA2394, assembly GCA_002343335.1. GTDB lineage: Bacteria > Bdellovibrionota > UBA2394 > UBA2394 > UBA2394 > UBA2394. The sequence continues at coordinate 30,719 of DDSI01000262.1, read as the reverse complement.
CCAGAGCAATATGGCCTCAATTCCTACGGCTACATTTCGTGGACGAATTATGGCGAAGACGAACTCGAAGTTTTGAAAGTGCAGAAAGTTTTGGAGAAAGCAGTTCCACAATACTTTTCAAACTTCGGTTCCGCCCTTGTCGTAAGCTACGTTGCTCCTAAAAGCCCGCTTCAAGTGGGGGATATTTTGGTAAAGATAGACGGTGAGGTCATCGGCAATCGTAGAGATTTCATCGGACTGCGTGCGCATTTCGCGACTTCCGATCACTCGGTTTTTACCGTTATCCGAAATGGCAAGCTAACCAATGTAGAAGTCCCCGTGCGAAAAACCGCTCGAACTCGATACCAGCGTGCAAATGATTTTGTTTTAGTCTCAGGTCTTTTAGTGCAGGAGCTCACGCCAGCGGAAAGAGAAGCCACAAATGGGGGCAGGCGAGGGTTGATTGTGCGGATGACTCTACCAAACTCACCCGCCGAGAATTCCAAATTTTTAACTCCGGGGGATGTCTTGACGGAAGTCCAATTGGGCAATCGTCGAGCAAAGCTGAGAACCTTGCAGGAACTGAAGGATTTTTTGGCGAGTGCCAAGGAGGGCGATGTTCTTCAATTTGCCTTTCGCCCATCCGTTAGAAATCAAGGAACTCGAGTGGTGTCCTCCATGACGGGAAAAACTCTCTATCATGCGATTACAGCCGTTGATTTGCTGCCCGTGACTTACGTGGTGACGCCGGAGCAGTTGTCATTAAAACAATTTAGAAAGAAATTCGATTTTACTGGCTACAAGCCGAATGAATCCGACTGGCGCTATCACCTAAAAAAAGGAACCTGCAAGCATGTGATTGCTTCTTTGAAGTAATCACGCGCGGACGATTTGTTTCCAGTCCTCCGGCGTTGTTCCCACTTTGATTCGGTTACGAGTGACAAGCGCAAATGCTAGAGTTCCGCCCGTAGCGTGAACGCAGGCCTCACGTCTTGCACTTAAAGCGATCAAGCCAAATCCTCGGCTTTTCACATGGGGATAAATCGTTCTTGTCACCGCGTTTGCTAAATTTTGGCCGTCTTCGAGTCGTGTGGCGATGGCACTTGCTGCGGAAACTTCTAAAATATCTTCGCCAATTCCCGTACAGGAGATCGCACCAGAGCGGTTTGCAAAGTTTCCAGCGGGAGTGCACGAATCCGAAACTCGTCCCGGAACTTCAAATCCCTTACCACCGGTGGAGGTGCAGGCGGCCGTGCGTAAGAGCGCATCGAGCGCCACACAGCCGACGGTCCCCGTCTTGCCTTTTAATTTCCTTTCCCATTCAGCGCGTCTCCGCTCCGTAATGGGAGAGGTCAGTCGGATGCCGTGTGAAAATGCCCATTGATTCGCTTCGAGTGCGGCGAGATTTCGATCTCGCTCTTTCATCAGTAGTTTCACCATATCGGAAGGATTTTTCACGCGCTGGATATTTGCGACGGAAGCAAACCGCTGGCTCTTTCCATCCATAAGGGAGCCTGACAATCGTGCTATCCCATCTTTTTGCAGTTTAGATCCTAAACCTGCATTAAATAGCGGATGATCTTCCAAACAATGAACGCCCAATGTCGCAAGATCCGTGGCTTTCATTGTAGGGGAACGTTTGAGTGTATTCTGAATTTGCTTTGCAATTTTTGTGAGGACATTTTCAAATTCCTTGCGGCGTTCAGGATTTGAATCTCCAAGCCCGCCGTGAAATAAAACATACGGCGCATCGATGTCGTATAAACAGAGCGCGGTACTTGGCCAGGATTGAGAAGAGCGATGCGGGGATGAAGCTTTCACGGATGGCTAATTAGGTATCTCAGGAAGCTTCTCTCGTTCCAGAATCTTTTGTTCCACTTCGTTTGGAATTTGCATGGGCGTAATCTGTGTTGATTTCGAGGGATCATTCAACTCAACAGGGGCGCTGCCATTCATTTTTCGAAAGCCTGCAGTAAGCGATTGCCAGTTTTGGATCACAAAAAATCCAACGATAAGCAGGCTAATGAGAAGAATAATGATGCCGGCCGAGCCTTTGTTTTCTTGGCGATTTTTCATATAAATCCATGGTAAGGGCTCTACGGGTGTAGCGGCAATTTACGGGTGCCCCAAATCGCTCCAAATGGCTGATTTTAGGCCTTTAAACCGGTTGAATTGTGCATTATTCGGGTCTAGTTTGGACTTAACGTTCACGTAAAGGTTGAGATATGGCAAAGGTCGAAAAGAGTACGAACCCATTCAAGGTGTTTTCTAAGGTGGCGGCTTCGAGCGAGCGCAAGGTTATCTATATGGATAATCACGCGACAACGCCGGTGGATCCTCGCGTGTTGGAGGCCATGATGCCGTATTTCACGACCGTGTTTGGGAATGCCGCCAGTCGAAACCATGCTTACGGTTGGAGTGCCGAAGAAGCGGTTGAAGCCGCAAGACTTTCGATTGCGCAAATGCTCGGCGCAAATCCAAAGGAAATCGTTTTCACTTCGGGTGCGACAGAGTCAAACAATCTCGCCATTCGCGGAGTCGCGGAAATGTATGCCGAAAAAGGTAAGCACATCATCACCACCGCAATTGAGCACAAAGCGATTCTTGATACCTGTAAATATTTAGAGACCAAAGGTTTTGAAGTGACCTACTTGCCGGTGGATCACTATGGCCAAGTGCGTGTGGAAGATATTCGCGCAGCCGTGCGAGCAGACACCATTTTAATTTCCATCATGGCGGCCAATAATGAAATTGGAACCATCAATCGCATGGCGGAAATCGGAACGTTCGCCAAAGAGCGTGGCATTCTTTTTCATACCGATGCCGTGCAAGCGATCGGACGCATTCCGGTAAATGTGGAAGACTGGAAAGCCGATTTACTTTCTCTCACCGCGCATAAAATTTATGGCCCGAAGGGAATTGGTGCGCTGTATATCCGAAGAAAGAATCCTCGAGTACGCCTGAGCCCAATTTTGTTTGGCGGCGGTCATGAACGAGGTGTTCGTTCTGGAACGTTAAACGTCCCCGGGATCGTCGGGTTTGGAAAGGCGGCGGAGCTCGTTCGAGAATTGTTACCGGAAGAATCCGCGCGCGTCTTGAAGCTTCGTGAGCGTTTGCATCAGGGAATACTCGCGCAGGTGGATGAAGTGACTTTGAATGGGCATCCTACGGAGCGACTGCCCAACAATTTGAATGTGAGCTTTGCATATGTGGAAGGCGAGGCGCTCATGATGTCGATTCCAGATGTGGCGGTCTCTTCTGGCTCGGCTTGTACAAGTGCGAGTTTGGAGCCGTCCTATGTTTTGAAGGCAATTGGCGTCGGAGAGGATCTCGCGCATTCGAGCATCCGCTTTGGACTCGGAAGATTTACGACGGAAGAAGAAGTCGATCATACGATCGAAATGACGGTGAAAGCTGTTCAGCGTTTAAGAGAAATGTCGCCGCTCTATGAAATGGCGAAAGAGGGAATTGATTTGAAAACGGTCCAATGGACCACACATTGAGGTTATATGGCATACAACGATAAAGTAATTGATCACTTTGAACATCCCCGAAATGTGGGATCACTCGATTCAAAATCCACGAATGTGGGAACGGGAATTGTGGGAGCTCCAGAATGCGGAGACGTGATGAAGCTTCAAATTCAAGTGAATCCCGAAACGCAAGTCATCGAGGATGCGAAATTCAAAACGTTTGGATGCGGTTCAGCAATTGCATCCTCTTCTTTGGCCACGGAGTGGTTGAAGGGAAAGACGTTGGATGAAGCGCTCACGATTAAAAACACTGCGATTGTAGAAGAGTTAAGTCTTCCTCCCGTTAAAATTCACTGCTCGGTTTTGGCGGAGGACGCAATTCGATCGGCGATTTCGGATTATCAAAAGAAATCAACGACGGAAGAAACTCCTTTAAAGAAGGTGGGAGCTTAAGATGTCATTGGCAGTTGCAGATAAACCGGTTGTCGCACTAACGGACAATGCCGTTCAACATGTGCTGCGACTCATGGAGCGGGAAAAGAAAATGGGAGCGTTGCTTCGAGTTTCTGTTGTGGGGGGCGGTTGTTCTGGAATGTCTTACAAAATGGGTTTTGAAGAAAAGCCAGCGGAAACCGACAAGCTTGCTCAATTTGGCAATCTCACAGTGATCGTGGATCCCAAGTCGGCGCTCTTTCTTTCGGGAATCGAGATCGACTACGTGGATGGCCTCAATGGGTCGGGTTTTACCTACAATAATCCTAATGCCAAACGTTCGTGTGGATGTGGGACGTCGTTTTCGGCCTAACGAATGAGCCGAACGTGGATTACTTCGAGATTCTAGATATTCGCCCTCCGAAACTTTCGCTCGATTCATCCGATCTGCAAAATCGTTTCTATAAACTTTCGATGGAGCAGCACCCTGATTTAAAAAAGGATGCCAGTTTGGATGTTCAGCAGCGATCGGCGGAGCTGAATAAAGCATACCGAACGCTCCGCGATCCTTGGCTGAGAGCAGCCTATATCGTCGAGCAAAACAAATTGCCGCCTTCCAAAGAAATTCCGACTGATCTCACTGCCATGTATTTTGAGATTCAAGAGTCGGACGATCGAGCCGCGCTCGCGGAATTCCAATCCGTTATCGTTAATCGAATGAAACAAACGTCCGAAAAACTTCTGCGCGTCTTCGAACAATTTGATTCAACTTCTGCAGAAGGCCGTCATGAAGTCATTGTTTCCCTCCAGCGTCTATGCAATGAAAATGCCTACGTGAAATCGATGGCAGCCGGTGTCGAGAAGCGATTGAAAGGAGCTTCGTGATTCCTATCGCAGGAAATAAAGAGCTCATCGTGGGCATCGATCTTGGGACCACGAACTCGCTCATCGCTTTAAGTGATGGCAAGCAGTCGCAGGTTTTTAAGGATGGCGACTCTCCCCTCATTCCCTCCGTCATTGTGTTCGATGAAAATGGGCGCATCCAAGCGGTGGGACAGCGAGCGAAAACTTTAAAATCGGTGGAACCGAAGCGTGCCGTTTATTCTGTGAAGCGTCTGATGGGCCGAGGTCTAGAAGATTTAGAAACGGTGGAGCGAGAACTGCCCTTCGATTTTTCTCTGTCCTCTCAGGAAGTGCTTCGAGTCCGAGCGGGAAATTATGCTTACACCGCTGTGGAGCTTTCCGCGGAAATTTTGAAACGCTGCAAGTTAGTGGCGGAAAATGTGCTCGGACGGCCCATTCGAAAAGCCGTGGTGACTGTTCCCGCATACTTTAATGATGCGCAGCGCTCTGCAACGACGCTTGCGGGTCAACTTGCTGGCTTGGAAGTCGTTCGAATTCTGAATGAGCCCACAGCAGCAGCGCTGGCATTTGGCATTGGTCGAGACAATGAGAGTACGACTGTGGCTGTCTATGATTTTGGCGGCGGAACATTTGATATCTCCATTTTGAAAGTGACTTGCGGAGGTTTTGAAGTGCTTTCGACCGATGGGGATACGCATTTGNNCATTTGGGCGGTGACGATTTGGACTTCGCGCTTTATCAAGCTTTTGTGAAGCGCGCGGGAGTCGCTCCCAAGAAAGAAGAAGACCGCATCTCTGTTTTGCATCAGCTGGAGAATTTGAAGCGTAAGCTTACCGATGAAGCCGAAATCGAAGCCTCAATTTATTGGGATGGGAAGGTTCAGTGGAACGGCGTTTTCACTCGAGAGGAGCTCAGTGAGATCTTTCGGCCGGTGATCGAGCGAACTCTCCAATCGTGTCGATCGGCCCTCGCTGCATCCGGTTTAGAAATTTCGGCGATCGAGCATCTCGTTTTTGTAGGCGGCTCAACGCGAGTGCCACTCGTAAGAGAGTTAGCTTCTCAGTTTTTTGGAAAAAAACCTGCGGAGGGGATTGATCCCGATCAAGTCGTCGCCTTAGGAGCCGCGATTCAAGGAGCGATCTTGGCCGGCGAAAAGAAAAACACACTGCTTCTCGATGTCGTTCCCCTGTCGCTGGGAATTGAAACGATGGGCGGACTCATCTCTAAGATCATTCATCGAAACACGACAGTGCGTTGTAGCGCCTTTGAGGATTTTACGACCTATGTCGATAATCAAACGGGGGTGGACGTGCATATCGTTCAAGGCGAACGAGAGCTGGTGCAGGACTGTCGCAGTCTCGGCAGATTTAAATTGAAGATCGCTCCTGCTCCTGCGGGATATCCTAAGGTGCGTGTGGAATTTCTGATGGATGCCAATGGAATGCTTCGTGCGCATGCGACGGATTTACGAACGAAAGAATTTGCAGAATTGGAAGTGCGCCCGAGCTTTGGACTTTCTGATTCCGAGATTGAGCGCATGCTGGCGGAGTCTTTTAAGTACGCGGAGCGGGACTTTGCAGAACGTCAACTGATCGAGGCAAAGAATCAAGCCCGAGCGTTGTTGCGGGCAACAGAGAAATCGTTTGAAAATCCTCTTCTGGACAGAGTCTTTGTGGAAAGGCAAAAAGCCAGAATTGGACCGGTGATGAAAGCTTTAGAGAGAGACATTGAGATGGCCCCTTCGGATGTTATCGTCCTTCGAACGCGAGAGTTGGATCACATGACGCAAGAGCTCGCTCAGCAGATCTTGGATCATGCTCTGCGCAATCGGTTGAAGGATCGCACGGTCGCGGAGGCGCGGTAGTATGCCCAAAATCAAATTTGCTCATTTGGAAAATGCGTTCGAAGTACCCGTGGGGAGCACGATCTTAGAATGTGCTCTTGAGAATGGAGTCGCTTTGGATCACGATTGTGGAGGAAATTGTGCTTGTACAACCTGCCAGGTTTGGGTTGAAAAAGGCGCGGAGCTTCTCTCCACCATGAGTGAGGATGAACTGGCTCTTTTAGAGGCCAACGAGAAGCTCGGTGAGAATTCCAGATTGGGATGCCAATCTCGAGTTCGCAAGGATGGCGAGATCCTCGTCCGCATTCCTGGGGTAAGTTAGAATGGTTTTCGAAATTGAAGTTTGGAGGCTTTGAGTAGATATGGCTAAGGGCAAATTGAAATGGACCGATGTAGAAGACATCGCTTTTCGTCTCATCGACGAGCACCCCTCCACCAATCCACTGTCATTGCGGTTTACGGATTTGCACAAATATGTGACGAAACTTCCCGATTTCTCCGACGATCCGAAAAAATCCAATGAAAAAATTCTCGAAGCGATCCAAATGACTTGGCTCGAAGAGCGTCAAGAGATGGAAGACGAGCTGGGACCTCTCTCAGCGGCTCGGAAGGACGACGAGGATGAAGATTTGGACGAAGACGATTATCGCGACGATAAGATGATCGACGAGAAAGAAGACGAAGACCTCATGTCGGATGATGACGATGAAGACGGCGACGAGTTCGGCGACGGCTTTCAAGAGGAAGAAGTTCAGGACTAGGCCTCACGCTCTGGAGCGCGCACTGCGCTAGCGTTCGTAGCCACGCAAAATCTCTCTTTACATCTCGGCCGTTGAAGGATTTCCTGCAGAGAGCGGGCAAACAATTATCGGTCATTTTTAGGAGGAAGTATCGTGGCTCAAAATCAATCGTCGTCCGTATTATCAACATCAGCTCAAGTTCCTGCGAATGCTAAGAGCGTTCCGGTTAACCCAGAAAAGCTGAAGGCTCTCGAACTCGCCGTGAGTGCGATCGAGAAGCAATTTGGAAAAGGCTCCATCATGCGTCTGGGAGAGAATCAGGCTTTGATTCCCTCCACCGATGTCGTTCCCACGGGATCGTTGGGATTGGATGTGGCTCTTGGAATTGGCGGGCTGCCTCGCGGCCGTATCGTCGAAATTTTTGGTCCTGAATCGTCTGGAAAGACCACGCTTACTTTGCATGCCGTTGCGGAATGTCAGAAAAAGGGCGGCATTTGCGCGTTTGTGGATGCAGAGCATGCTATCGACGTCGGCTATGCACGCAAATTGGGCGTGAATGTGGATGACCTGTTGATCTCTCAACCTGACACCGGTGAAGAAGCGCTGGAAATCGTGGATGCGCTCATTCGCTCCGGCGTGGTGGATATGATTGTGGTCGACTCCGTGGCTGCGCTCACTCCCAAGGCTGAAATTGAAGGCAACATGGGAGATTCTCACATGGGTCTTCAAGCGCGATTGATGTCGCAGGCATTGCGAAAACTCACCGGTACGATTGCGAAATCGAAGACGATTCTCATTTTCATCAATCAGATCCGTATGAAGATCGGTGTGATGTTTGGAAACCCTGAAACGACGACCGGTGGAAATGCTCTCAAGTTTTATTGCTCGGTGCGTTTGGATATTCGTCGTATGACGGCCATTAAAGTGGGCGAAGAAGTGGTGGGCAGCCGCACCGTCGTCAAAGTGGTGAAGAACAAAGTGGCTCCTCCATTTAAGCGCGCGGAGTTCGACATCTTGTTTGGTCAAGGCATCTCCCGATTGGGCGAAGTCGTCGACACCGCGACAGAGCAAAATATTTTGGAAAAATCCGGTTCTTGGTATTCTTTCGAAGGTCAAAAAGTCGGACAAGGGCGCGATAACGTGGTCCAATTTCTAAAAGATAATCCTGCGATCGCAAAAGCGATCGACAAGGCCATCATGGAAAAGTCTGGCGTGTTAAAAGCAGTCGCTTCCAATACCGCAGCGACTCCTACGCCTGAAGCCAAGGCCACGGCCAAGGCAGCCTCGGGCGACTCCAAGAAGAAGTAATCCGCCCTCTTTTGAATTAAGTTCTTACGCGAAGGCCGCAGGATCTGCATTCTGCGGCCTTTGTTCATTTAGAGCCACTTAAACAGGGTTTTGGGGGGTTGTGCGCCTGGCGGATCCGGGCTATATACCCGCTAACTCTGGAATTTCCACTATGCAGTTTAAAATGCCTTTTCGAAAATTTATTCTCTCATTTTTAATCGTCGCAGCCGTTTCCCTTCAATTGTCGGAAGCAATCGCAAGTCCGTGTGGGGTGACGCTTGGAGCCTGGCGACGAGATCCCCAGCTGAGGTCGCAAGTTTTACTTCAAGTACTCAATCAATATCTTTCTCACTCCGCAGATTGGAACCAACTTTCTAAATCAAACCCCGAGGCGGATAAGTTTTTATATGTGGCGGCCTTTGAATTAGCGCGACTTAAACCCAAAAAGTTACCTGGGGAAGCTTCGGTCGTAGAGCGATCCTTTGCTTGGTATATGCAAGAATTTTCCGGGCTCTACGGGGATCATTGGGTGGCGGAACATGTGGTCACCTTCGTCTTGGATAGACAAGTTGCTCTTGTCGAGCATGATGACGTTTCTGGTGTTGTAAAAGCTTTTGCTCCGACAAATATGGGAATCTTTTCCGATATGAATGCAGAAGTTCCAAAATACTACGAAATTCCAGAGTCAGAAGAGAAGAGTGGCCCTACAAAAGCAAGAAGAGATCGTGAGCATAAAACTTTAAGGGATCCGAGCTACAACATTATGTCTTGGCATATGACTCATCTTCGAAGGCGACTCATTTCCGGGTTGAATGATTCCTCCTTCATTCGTCCAAGTGTGTTTGAAGAACGCGAACAGCAGGAAGACGCCGAGGCAGAAGGTGAGGGCAATGTGGCGCGCAGTCGCGCATTTGGTCCTAATGGTTTAGAGATTATTCCAGACGATCAAATCAGGCCACTTCGAAGAGAAGATCAAGCCGTGATGGGACGACGTCGCCCTCCTTCCGATCGGTCGGAGCCCTAAAAGCATCCGATCGCTTTTGAATTTTCCGTTTGCACGGCGATCCGCTGAGTGTTGTTCAAACTTTCATCTACTAGAAAAAATGCGGCCGGTGATTCATCGGTGATGATTCCAAAACAGGGACGATGAAGCACAAAATTCAATCGCGTTTTCATTTCTGGTGTGCCGAAGTCTCCAATTTCTTCCGCATGCAAAAATGCTGGCAGCCGAACGATGGCATCTTCACTCGCCCAAAAAATGGCAAGTAAGGCTTCCGAGTTCCAATTCACCGGAACTTGCGGAGCGATCTTGTCCAGATTGCGAGTATTCTCCGCCCAAAAATTTCTCCATGTCTCTTCAGACTCAAATTTGAAAATCCGGATCGAATCGAATTTGAAATTCGTGTCTGCCGGATCAATTTGAATCTGCGTAATTTTTTTTGCAGCGAGCGCATGAAGGGTTGTGGAACAGAAAATCCCCATTAAGATGAAAAATAAAATCTGTCGCTTTGTGTTAACACGCACCGTCATAAAATTTCTCCATTTGCAAATCCGATTCTATTCTTGAAATATTTTTACCCCTACCAACTTTTGCTCTTCTTTTTACGCAGAACTTTATAAACTCGCGTTGGGGGAGGATCTTATTGTGAATAAATATTTCATTGCGGCGGAGCGTCGTGCTTGCCGCGTAGCCGCAATCGCACTCGTCAGTGTTCTAACCTTTCAACTTTCTTCGTCGGTGGCTCAAGCCGATGAATCGAAGATGTCTGCCAGACTTGTAAATGTACTCGAGCAGACCAGCAACCCAGTTCCAGTGGTTGTCATGCTTCAACAACTTACGCCATTGCCTCACACGGTCTGGGGAAAGATTCCTTCAGCTCAAGTAGAGACCATGATCAAGCATCGCATTCTCGAAAATCAAAGAGACCTCCGAGCCCATGTTGCCGAACTGATGAACAACAAAACATTCGGCGCGAACACGAGCATCCGAAATGTAAAATATTTTTGGAACGTGAACGCAATGATGGCCACGGCTTCGGTGGACACGATCTATAGCCTGTCCGATCGAGATGATGTGGCGTTCGTTTATCTGGATGAACGCATTAAGCTGGCCCCAGACTACAGAGTCGAAGCGGATGTGGATGGCTCAGAATTTACTTATGGTCTGGAAAAAATTGGCGTGCCCGCGTTACGGCAAGCCAATCCCGACATCAGCGGAAAAGGCGTCATCGTTGGAATTTTGGACACGGGAATTGATCCTAAGCATCCCGAGTTCGAAGGTAAGACGATCACTTTCAAGGATCTCGTGGGCGGAAAGAAAGATGCCTATGACGATCACGGTCACGGCACGCACGTTGCGGGAACCATTGCTGGAATCGGCGCGGGTGGCACTCAAATTGGTGTTGCTCCCGGGGTGACCCAACTCGTGATTGGAAAAGTTTTCACGGCTTCGGGCGGAGGAAGTTTGAGCTCTATCTTAAAGGGAATGGAATTCATGGCCGATCCCGATGGAAAGCCTGAAACTCCAGACCAACCTCGAGTGATCAACAACTCTTGGGGTGGAAATCTTGGCGATAGCGTCGAGAACGATCCATTTTCTCCCGCCGTCTTTACATGGGTTCAGCTGAATATCTTTCCAAGCTTTGCAGCTGGAAATTCCGGTCCAAGTGCGTCGAGCGTAGGATCCCCTGGTGGACTTCCCCAGTCTTTCGCAGTGGGTGCGACTGATCAAAATGACAAGGTCACTTCATTTTCTTCACGCGGTCCTGTGAGCATTACGCACAAAGGTGAGCGTGTGAAATATGTAAAACCCGATGTGTCGGCTCCTGGAAAAAGCGTTCTGTCCGCAATGCCTGGCGGTAAGTATGGCGAGATGAGCGGAACATCGATGGCGACGCCGCATACGACTGGGGCCATCGCTCTGGTCATCCAAACCAAGCCCGATGCGACGATCGTTCAAGTTCGCGACATCTTGATGAAATCGAGTAAGGATCTCGGTCAATCGGGAATGGATAACGATTACGGCGCCGGTCGGCTCGATGTAAACCACGCCTATGAAATGATTATGAATGGAGCAGGTCGCTAAAAAGAGCGCTCTGACACACGTCAGTACTATCCGTTCTGTCGAGGGCTCCTGCGGTTGCAGGGGCCCTTGCCTTTTGTTACGGTCGCGACAGAATGTTTTCAGGCCTGCAAAATAAATTCGAAAGAGCCCTTCAGGTCCTTAAGGGGCAGGCAAAGATTCGCCCCGAGCATATTGAAGAAGCGATTCAAAGTATTCGCGCCTCGCTTCTGGAGGCGGATGTCCAGTTCGATGTCGTTCAGCGATTTCTCGCGCGCGTGAAGGAGCAGGCCATTGGCACTGAGGTTGCAAAATCCCTCACGCCTTATCAACAGTTCGTCAAAATCCTCTACACCGAGATGGTTCAGACGCTCGGCGGGAAAGTGGGCGAAGAAGCGAGCTTCGATTTGTCCTTCAAACCCCCCGTAGTTATTTTTATGATCGGCTTGCAGGGATCTGGAAAGACCACGTCGTCAGGAAAGTTGGCGCTTCATTTAAAAAAGAAGATGAAGCGAAAGCCTTTGCTCGTGAGTGTGGATGTGAAGCGACCGGCCGCCATCGAGCAACTTGAGCGACTGGGCGCCGATGCAAAGATCGACGTTTTCAAATCACCTTCGATGAATCCGCTCGAACGAGCCCAGGGCGCGATGAAATTTGCGCAAACTTACGGATTAGACGTTTTAATCGTGGATACGGCGGGTCGACTCTCGATCGACGAAGAAATGATGTCCGAGCTCGAAGGGCTCACGAGAGAATTAAATCCGCAGCACAAATTGTATGTGGCCGATGCGATGAGTGGGCAGCAGGGCTTAAGCGTTGCAGAAGGATTTCAAAGTCGCGTGGGAATCACGGGCGCAATTTTAAGTAAAGCGGATGCGGATACTCGTGGTGGGATTTCATTTTCCATTCGAGAAGCGCTTGGCGTCCCTCTTCGATTCGTGGGAACGGGCGAAAAATTGGAAGCGATCGAATTGTTTCATCCCGATCGCTGGGCCTCGCGCATTTTAGGCATGGGCGATGTGGCGAGCTTAGTTGAAAAAGCTGAAGAGGCTTTTGAAGGCGAGGACGTCGATCATCAAAAGAACCAAGCCAAGCGCATGATGAAAGGCCAGCTTACGCTCGTGGATTTTCAACAGCAGATGAAGATGATGTCGAAGATGGGATCGCTTGGAGGGCTCATGGGAATGATTCCAGGGATGTCGGGGATGGCTTCGAAAATTGATTCGGAAGCGATTGAAAAGAAAATGAAAAAAGTTAATGCCATGATCGATTCGATGACGCCGAACGAACGCACGGATCCCGATGTGTTAAATGGCAGTCGTAAGCGCCGTGTCGCGATGGGTTCTGGAACGCAAGTGGAGGACCTTAATCAGTTTCTGAAAGAGTTCCACGACATGCAAAAACTCATGAAGCAGTTCTCAGGCAAAAAAATGAAGGGCCTGGGGAGCTTGCTCGGCGGGATGAGGGGGTAGTTTCTTCAGCCCCCTTGACGTCAACAGCCGCGTTCTTATCCAGAATTCCTGCCAATTTGCCTCTAAAACCTCGATTTCCAATAATTAATTGACGTCAGCAGCGCGGCAGGGTGAATGGTTACATGGCTGTTAAAATTCGACTGACTCGTATTGGAACTAAAAAGCGACCTTTTTATCGTGTGGTGGCTATCGATTCTCGACTTCCTCAAGGTGGTCGTCATTTGGAAATTTTAGGTACCTATGATCCTCTCAACTTGGGCGTCTCCAAAGATTCGACGGAAAAGGCTGAGAAAGGCCTCGTCAATTTGAAGACCGATCGAGTGTTGCACTGGCTCAGTGTCGGCGCTCAACCCACGGATACAGTTCGTGCGCTTTTAAAGAGAGCGAAACTGTCTCTGACATCTTCGAATAAAAAGAGCGCGGCTTAACACGCCGTTCGATACATTTTTTTAAAACCTCATAACGCAAAGGACTGAGCATGCAGATGTTTAAGAACCTCTTTTCCACGAATTCCTCCAACGCTTCGAACGAAGACTCCTCCTCTTTGAAAGGCCTCATTGAGAACATGACCAAGGCCTTGGTGGATGATCCCTCTCGCATTCAAGTCGCCGAAGTTCGCAACGACGATGAAAATTTAGTCTATGAATTGCGAGTTTCTAAGTCCGACTTGGGCAAAGTCATCGGCAAGCGCGGGCGAACGGCGTCTGCGATGAGAACAATTCTGAGTGCGGCTTCTCGTAAGCACAATCTCGGCGTTGATCTTAAAATCGTTGAGTAATCAGTTATGCGGGTGGCTATGTGAGATTTTCGATCCTCACGATTCACCCTCATTTTTTTGATGGGCCCTTTAGCGAGGGCCTGCTTTCGAAGGCCGTCCAGCAGGGCGCGCTTCAAATATCCATCATTAACATTCGAGATTTCGCAGATCCTCCTCATTTCCGAGTGGACGATCATCCTTACGGTGGAGGGCCTGGGATGATCCTCAAAGTCGAGCCGATCGTGCGCGCGATTCGAAGTGTGGTGAAGCCTGACGAGGAAACCTCCGTCGTCGTTCTGGCGGCAAAGGGGAAATTATTCACGCAGTCGAAAGCTCGCCAATGGGCAAAAAATATTGATCACCTGGTCCTCATTTGTGGGCGTTATGAGGGGATTGATGAGCGCGTCTCGGAATTTTTCGCGAATGAAGAAGTGCGGGTGGGAAATTACGTCTTGATGGGAGGCGAGTCTGCGGCAGTTCTCATTGTAGAAGCGGTGGGTCGATTGCGACCGGGTGTTTTGGGAAACCCCGATTCGCTTTCTGATGAGAGCTTCGCAAAGCCGGGTACGCGAGAGTATCAGCAATTCACAAGGCCCCCGAAATTTGAAGGTAGAAATGTTCCAGATGTTCTACTTGGGGGAAATCATGCAGCCATTCGGAAATGGCGTAAGAGCGGAGAGAGCGCGTGAAAGATCTCTACGTCGCGCTTCTCCATCATCCTGTAGTGGATCGGAATCGTCAGATCATCACATCTTCCGTGACAAACCTGGACCTCCACGACATCGCTCGCTCCTGCAAAACCTTCGGGGTGAAGAAGTACTTCGTCGTTCATCCATCGCCCGACGAGCAGGCGCTCAATGCTCGAATCGTCAATCACTGGTCTACGGGCTATGGACAAAAGACGCATCCCACGCGGATGGAAGCCCTGGAAGTTTTAAAGCTTGCCACTGATTTTGAAGAGGTCGTGGCAGAAGCAACTCAGTTGTCGGGGGGAGTGAAGCCTTTCTTGATTGGGACGGCGGCTAAGCGGCAGGCCCCTCGGGTGCTTTCGCTCCCTCAGTTTTTCGAGCGGCTAGAGTCTGCTCCGGTTCTATTGGTCTTTGGAACCGGGTATGGACTTGCGCCCGTCTGGCATGAGCGCTTGGACTTCTTTTTAGCCCCCATTTGTGGGCCAGGAACCTACAACCATCTCTCTGTCCGTTCGGCCGTCGCCATTTACCTAGACCGCATCGCCGGGCTGCGGGATTGAGGTTTTTGGGGACCCCTTCGTTGACAAAGTAGAGGGGTTTCGCTGAAGTCTCCCCCATGAAGAAAAGGTCCGATCCCACTAAATTGATGGCCAAAGCGGCCCAAAAACTCCATCGCAAACGCCCCCAATTTCCTGACTTTCAAGTCGGAGATACGGTGAAGGTTCACGTCAAAGTCATTGAAGGTGAAAAGAGCCGCGTTCAAGTTTTTGAAGGTGTCGTCATTGGCATGAAGAAGGGCGGAACGAATTCTGCCTTCGTGGTGCGTAAGATTTCTTATGGCATCGGTGTGGAACGGATTTTCCCATTCTATACGCCGGTCATCGAAAAAGTTGTGGTCATCGCAAAGGGCGAGGTGCGTCGCGCAAAGCTTTACTATTTACGAGCGTTAAGTGGTCGCGCGTCTCGTATCAAATCCGAACAAGTTTACGGATCAGAGGAGAGCTCCGGTGCTTCCAGCGGGGAGTCCCAAGAGCATGGCGAAGTCACCGCAAAAGCCGCCCAAGCTTAAAAGCGTTTCAAGCTTTCGAATTGAGCGTCAGTACAGTTTTTCTTACATCGCGGGGGTCGATGAGGTCGGTCGCGGCTGTCTAGCTGGCCCTGTCGTTGTAGCAGGTGTAGTTTTTCCCTCTGAATTTCGCACGCAAGAAGATCACGAATTTCTCTCGAAGATCGATGATTCTAAGAAGGTTTCAGCGCATCTGAGAGCGGAACTCTCCGAGTGGATTAAAGCCAATGCGATCGCATGGAGTTTAGCATCCACGTCGGAGCGAGAAATCGATGAGATTAATATTTTGCGCGCCACTTTTCAGGCTGCTCGAGCGGTTGTCGCAGATTTACATCAAAAATTAGGTCGAGAACTCGATCTCATTTTGATGGATGGCAACCAAATGATTCCAGGACTGAAGTGTAGGCAGCAATGCGTGATTGGGGGCGATTCTCTTTCGAAATCCATTGCCGCAGCATCCATTGTGGCAAAGGCAGCTCGGGATCAGCAAATGACGGATTTGGACAAGCAGTACCCTGGCTACGATTTTGGAATTCACAAGGGCTATGCTACCGCCAAACATCGAGAAGCATTAAAAAGCTTGGGGCCAAGCCCGATTCATCGCATTTCCTTTCTTAAAAAATTGCTAGCTCAGGAGCGCGGCCGCGCAGCTGAGGATCTGGTCTGCGAATTTCTAATACGGAAAGGATTTCAAGTCATGGAGCGCAATTGCCGGATTGCTAAATTTGAAATCGATGTCGTCGCCGAGAAAGATTCCGAGATTCATTTTTTTGAAGTTCGTGGACGCTCCGGCGAAACTCCAATGGAGTTGGAGTTTCCTCAGCTAAAGCGATTGAACTATCAAAGAGCGATCGCGGAATTCAGAAAAGTTCGAAAGCTGCCTATGCATCGGTGTCGAGTCCATTACGCGTCTGTCGTCGGCTCCGATATCAGTCCACTTTGGGATGTCTTTCAGCTGTGAGTGCAGGGCAGCTCGCTATCATTGGAACGCCGATTGGGAATTTAAAGGATCTCACTTTTCGTGCCCTTGAAGGCTTGAAGGAAGCAGACGTGATTTACTGCGAGGATACGCGACGCACGTTGAAACTGCTCAATGCCTACGAAATTCGAAAGCCTTTAAAGAGTTGTCCTCATTTTAAAGAAAAGTTGGTGGCAAAGGATGTGGTGGAACGCGTGCGTGCTGGTGAAAGAGTTGCTTATGTGAGCGACGCCGGTATGCCAGGACTCAACGATCCCGGAAGTCTTTTGGTCGCCGCCTGTCGGGAGGAGAACCTTAAAGTCGAGGTGCTTGGAGGTGTAAGTGCGCTCACGCATTTTGTGGCGGGGTTAGGAGTTGAGATCCCGATCTTTACCTTTGTGGGATTTCTGCCCTCGCGAATCGTGGATCGGCAGCGATTTTTCTCTCAACCTTGGACGAACCCCTTTATTTTTTTTGAGTCTCCGCATCGTATCGAATCCACACTGGGCCTGCTAAAGGAGCGCCTTCCCTCGCACAACCTGATTTTAGGTAAGGAGCTCAGCAAGATTTCAGAGGCATATTTTAGAGGAACCCCTGAAGCTCTTCTGAAGACGATTCCCTCTTACAAGGGAGAGTGGATAGGAGTATGGTTTCCCGACAATGCTAGTTCTTGATGCACTATCGATGAATCCCACAAGCCGAAGACCCGTGTGGGTCATGCGGCAGGCTGGCCGTTATATGCCGGCGTTTCGTGCCATGCGTGAAAAGTATTCCTTTGAGAAGCTTTGTCTGACGCCTGAGTTGGCGACGGAAATTACGTTGCTCCCCATGAAACGATTTTCGTTCGATGCATCGATTGTTTTCTCCGATATTTTGTTTCCGCTTCAGGCTTTGGGCGCGGAGCTAAAATACACCGATCAGGGACCCGTTCTTACGGCTCCAAAGAATGCGGCTGAACTTTCTAAATTAAAAACCTCCTTTGAGCCCAAAGAAGGAACGCCTGCGATCTTGAAAACACTTTCGATGATGCGACAGGAGTTGCCTGCGGAGAAAGCTTTGCTCGGTTTTGCAGGTGCACCGTTTACGATGCTGACGTATTTGCTGGAGGGAAAACTCAGTAAAGATCTAAAGACGATAAAGCGTTGGATGGCTGAGGAACCTGAGCTGGTAAAAACGTGGCTCGATCGCTTAGCGAGTTTGACGGGTAAGTATTTAGATGCACAGGCAGAGGCGGGTGCGGATGCAGTTCAATTATTTGATACTTGGGCGGGTCAATTGAGTCCTGAGGATTTCGAGAACTTCGCTCTTCCCTATGCGCGAAAGGCCCTCAGCATGGTGACAGTTCCCTCCCTTTATTATGTGAATGGCATCGCGGGAGTACTGGAATCAGCAGCGAGTGTGGGAGCGCAGGGCCTTAGCATTGATTGGAGAATTACTTTAGGCGACGCGCGAAAGCGTATCTCTCAAGTGACAGCTCTTCAGGGCAATCTGGATCCTCATTCTTTGTTGTTGCCCAAGCGAGAGATTCGAGAACGCGTATTTCGCATGTGTGAAAGTTATGGGCGAGGGCCCGGGCACATTGTCAATTTAGGCCACGGGATTGTTCCGGAAATTTCGGAAGAGGCCGTTGAAGCTTTTGTTTCGGCAGCCCAAGAATGGCGATAATTTTCACAGAGCGACAAGATTAGAGTGATAAGAGGACATTCAATTCGGTAGGCATCCATGTTTTGGAAAAATCCACTCGGAGTACCCGTTCCATTTTTTGATTATTGACCCACGTCGTTTGATCCGCGGTCGTTTCTCGGAGAAGTGGTTGTTCTTTTAAGCGATTCGCGACCAATTTTTTAATTTCCTCATCGGTTTCTAATTTTGTTCGCAAAGAAGAGATGATGTTTGCATTTTGGAGATTGAAGCTGGCGCTAGAAAGAATTCGGATGGCGTAGAGCAACTGATCTCGATTGGTGGCCTCAAATGCTATGTTCCCTAGATATTCAAGTTTAAGAGCATTGCTTCGCTCCATGTCGTTGGCAACTTGAGCGTAGGACGCGCCTACCAGAAACATATCTCTTTGATCGGGGAAAATCCGAGCGGCCATTTCAAAATAGGGGACGGAGGCCAGATAGTTCTTTGCCTCCAGCGCATAGTTGAAAGCGCCTTTCAAAATCGTTTGCAAATCGTATCTGCGATATTGGTGGAACGAGCGAATTCCAAAATTCACGTAGTTGGTGGAAGAAATAATAGCCTTCTCATCAATTGGAAGTGCGTTGTAAATAAAAACCGTTCCCGCCCATTCATAAAAAATTTTAAAAAGAGGATCGAGATGCATGATCAACTCGCAATAAGATCGCAAATATTGATAGTTCCGATTCTTCCTTACCAGTTCACTGCCAAAATAATTGATGGCTTCGATCCAAGCGACGTCTGCCATTGCTNNATAGAAACTTCAATGTCGATGCTCTTGGAAGATAGCGAATATCTGCGGTGTCTTTGCGGGCTTCCATTCGAGCGTCGACGAGATTTTTCGAAAAAAGATAGAGCAGCCCTAAAACCAGGACAGTACCGATCCATTTGATCTTTCTCTTCCTGATGAACGCCATACCGTTATTTTCGTATCACTTCCCGAGCGATGATCAGTCTTTGAATTTGTGAAGTGCCCTCATAGATCTGATAAATCTTTGCATCTCGCATAAGTTTTTCCACAGGGTATTCCGTCGAATAGCCATATCCTCCGAAAACCTGGACGGCATCCGTTGCAATTCGCATTGCGGAATCAGCAGCGAAAACTTTTGCGAACGAAGCATTCAACGTATTTCGTTGTCCTTGATCGATCACCCAACAAGCTTTTTGCACAAGCAAGCGAGCCGCCTCGATGTCTCGAGCCATCTCGGCGATGAGAAAAGCGATGCTCTGATGCTGTGCGATGGGTTGGCCAAAAGTTTGTCGAGTGAGCGCGTAATCGATCGCATGTTCCATCGCAGCTCGTGCCAATCCTACGGCCCCCGCAGCTACAAGAGGCNNAATGACGACTTCTTCAAATGTAATTCCTCGAGTGTCGCTGGCTCGTTGGCCCATGTTTTTTTCTTTTTTTCCCACTTTTATTCCAAGCGTATTTGCTGGAACCAAAAATCCGGATAGGCCTTTATGTTTCGCGGCCGCGTCGGTTACGGCCAATACGAAATACCATCGCGCCACTGAAGCATTGGTGATCCACATTTTGGATCCATTT
Organism: Bacteriovoracaceae bacterium UBA2394; assembly: GCA_002343335.1. Lineage (GTDB taxonomy): Bacteria > Bdellovibrionota > UBA2394 > UBA2394 > UBA2394 > UBA2394. The sequence goes on along the minus strand of DDSI01000262.1, from coordinate 10,872 downwards.
AAGACGTAATTATTTCCTTTTTTAACGGCGGTCGTTTTGATGCTTGCGACGTCGCTTCCGGCTCCCGGCTCGGTCACGCAGTAAGCAGCCAGACAAGGTTCGGATGTAAGTTGTCCTAAAAATTCTTTCTTCTGTTCTTCGGATGCGCCAACGACAATCGGTGCGGCGGCAAGATTGTTGGCTTCCGTGGCGGTGGCGATTCCGGTGCAGCCCCACCCGAACTCTTCCGATACAATAGCGGAATCCATAACGCTCATTCCTGGACCACCGTAGGCCTCGGGAACATGGCCATTGAGTAACCCCGCTTCAAAAGCAGCTTTTACAACTTCATGAGGATACTCTCCGGTCTCGTCGTGATGCTGAGAACGCGGTCGAATCTCTCGCTGAGAAAATTCATACGCCAGTTGTTTCAGTGCTTGTTGTTCCGGGGAGAGCTCAAAGGAAATCATAAGGAATTCAGTTTTCCAAGGTTCTCGGGGTCTGTATAGTGAAGAAACGGATGGGGAAAACCTTATTAGCTTTAGCTGCAATGGCAGTACTTTTGGGCTGCCAAGCGGGACGTCGCGCCGATTTGGAATCGAGCGTCGAAAGTTATGTTCGAGCCATCAGTCGAAAAGACACCCGCATGGCCATGGCCTACGTGAGTCCGCAGTACCAAGTAGCATATCAGAAGAATTTGCATCTTCTGGAAGGGGTGCGTTTTTCTCACATAGAAGTTCAAACGATTTTTCCCGACGAAAAAGTGGAGAATGCGGTTGCGTCAGTATTTGTGGAATTTTTCTCAGACACCGGTTCGGAAATTCGAACTGCACGTAGGAATTTCAGATGGGCCTACGAGCCGAAGATAAAGACCTGGGTTCTCGCTGAAACGAATCCTCTTGGAACGAATTAAAAAAGGAAACGGGACCTTAAAGGTCCCGTTCTAAATTGTTCGATGAAATATGATTTCAATTAAAATGGAATATCTTCATCGGCGCTTACGTCGGGCGCGCTAATTTCAGGGAGTGGTTCGTCCATCATGGGAGCTCCAGCGGATTTATCCCCACCTTTATCTAAAAATTGAACGGTCGCAGCGACCACTTCCGTGGTGAAGCGCTTGTGACCTTCTTTATCTTCCCACTGTCGAGTTTGAAGTCGACCTTCAACGAATACTTGGCGGCCCTTCGTGAGGTACTGCGAGCAAAGCTCTGCAATCTTCCCCCAAACGACAATGCGATGCCATTCCGTCCGTTCTTGCTTTTGGCCAGATTTATCGACCCAATTCTCACTGGTTGCAATATTGAAATTAGTCACGGCGACGCCTTGTTGGGTGTAGCGAATTTCTGGATCTGCCCCCAATCGACCGACGAGGATGACTTTATTAACTCCTGACATACTTCATTTCCTTTCCCGATACTTGTTTCGCTTTACTGGTAACAACTGGCAGGGAAATATTCCTGTGTCCACGTTTTTTGAATCATGATTTTGGAACTTTTAAGAAAAATTCTTCACCAGCCAAGTTGGGCTTTTACTCTCGTGGTCAGCATTCCTCATATCGTGGCGTGGAGTTTAACGTGCTGGCTGGTGGCACTTTATGAGTTGATCTTTCATCCGAAGGATAGAGAGGGTCGGACAGCAGGGCCCCGCGCGCTTTGGATGAAGATGGGATGGGCTCGAACGTCCCTCAGTGTTCACCGCATTTCGATCGAAACGAGGGGCGAGTATCAAGGCGATGTAAAAGATTTTCGTGGCGTTGTATTTGTGTCGAATCACCAAAGCATTGTGGACGTCATGGCGCAAATGCATGCTCTGCCCGCTAACACAAGCTTTGTGGCAAAAAAAGAACTTCGGCGGATTCCAATCTTTGGTTTTACGGCGCACCTCATTGGAACTCTCTTTGTGGATCGGAAAAAAGGAACAAACAATGAGAGTCTCAATGTCATTGGAGATCATCTAAAGAGGGGTGGAAATATTTTGATGTACCCCGAAGGCACGCGATCTTTGGATGGAAGGCTTTTACCTTTTAAGCGCGGGGCCCTTGTTATGGCGATTGAGAATCAGGTGCCGATCGTTCCTCTGACCATCATGGGCACAAAAGAAATCTGTCCCAAAAAAAGTATGAAGATAGGAAGTGGGACCGTGCGTTTGTTCGTCGATAGTCCCATTTTGACGAAAGGAAAGACGCTCGAGGATCGATTTTCTTTAAGTGAGCAAGTCCGCGCAATCCTTGCGAAAAACCTAGATCATTCGATGTAAACACGAGATCATGTGCAGTGTGCGGATGGGGCTTCGCCAAGTTACATGCTTCACGTTGGTTTATGTCTTAGCCTTCGGACCCGTATTTGCGCAAAGCGTCAAGCGAACGGGGGTCATCGATGTAGACAGCGATGTTTTATCCGACGCGGATAAAGCTTCTGTCATCGCTTTCGTGAAGGATCGTTTTGCCAAAGAGACCTACCTCAGCCTCGTTCGAGATGAGGAAATTGATGAGAATCTGGTGGAGAAGAATCGTCTTCGCGCGCAGGTAGAGCGACTCCGATTGGATCATGAAAATCGGTTGGCTGATCTAAAGACTCAATTCAACGAAGCCCTAAAATTTTATCAGGCTTCTCAATTTGAGGAAGCCATTGGCGTGCTCGAAGCCGCGTGGTCTTCTCTTAAGACTGCTGCGCTTGTGATGGACACGACGTTGCCTTCAGAAATTCTAAAATTGCTAGCGGCTTGTCATTTCTTCATGGGGGAAGAGTCCAAGTCCAAGCAAGAATTTGTCACGCTCTTAGATTTGGATCCCGAAAGTCTTTTGAGCGCGCAGCGGTTTCCGCCGGCATTGCAAGAGTTGTACGGAAAAGCGAAGGCAGAAAAGCGATTTGAAAGAAAATTTTGGACGGTAGGATCTAGCGTCCAAGGAATTCGGGCAAATCTCTTGGGCTATCCAATTGACTTTCAAGAGGGAGAAAAGACGAGTTTTAAAATTCCTTTGGGCCACCCCATTCTTGGCGATCAAGTGCTGGTCGTTGAAAAGGAGGGCTTTGTTCCGTTACTCATTTCGCTGAAGTCGTTGCCGACGACACTCAACTGGCAACCCACGTCGGACCAGCGACAATCCACCAAAGGATTATTTAGCCCTGTGGGTTCACTCACGCCGCCCGTTGAGCTTAAAAAGATTATTCAGAAACTCAATTTGGATCTCATTTTTTTAAACCACGTTGGAAGAGATCCTAGTGGAAAATGGATGGTGAAGGCCCAACTCCTCGAGCAGCCTTCTGGCAGAACCACGCCGATTGTCCAGCGGGTGAATGCGAGTTTGAGAGAAGCTCTAACGGAGATATGCAATGAACTTCTTTCTTACGTTTCGCCGGAGGGTGCGATCCTTACCAATCCTCAAAGGCGAGCCGCTGAAGCTCAAGCGCAGGCAGCAGAGAAGGCTCAAGTGAGCGCCGAAAGCGGGGAAGATCGGCCCTTCTACAAAACTTGGTGGTTTTGGACTATAGTAGGTGTGGGTGTCGCAGGAGCTGGGGTAGGGGCCTTCTTACTTTTAAAACCCGAGGATTCATTCAAGTTCGAGGTAGCACCTGGCTCATGAAAAAAATCGGCAGCTTTATCACTCTAGTTTTTTTCCTTTCAACTCAATTCGGTTCACTTTCAGCGCAAAATGCGAGGGTGAAGGATTTTCGTAGTTCGAATCAAAAAGCTGCTTTGCTTGGTGTGGCCTCGGAATTTGTTGAAGGTACTCTCGAGGATCGAATCGTTGAGCAGATGCGCCGACTTGTGAATCGTTACACTCGGTCGTTCGGTGGATCCACCGTGGCAGGGTTTAATTTGGGAGCGAATCAAGGAAAGAAATTTTTTAAGCCCGTATTGCCCGATGTTCCCTTCGACGAAGCGCAAAAGAAATTTTTACAGGCCGCGGGAAAGGACAATAGTTTCGAGATTGTCGTCTTGGGGTATTTGAGAGACGACGGCGGAGAGATTTCAAGTGATTTACAACTCTACGACGTTCGAACCGACACACGATCGCCGATCGTCAGCGCAAAATTTCAAACGAAAGACATGACGGCCGTTCTAGAGAAGCAAGTTTATACGCTCATGAATCACATGGATCGTGAGGGATTTGTGGGGGCTACGGCTCAGAACTTTTTGGAACCGCCTGCTGCATTAAGCAATGAATCTGGACTCGGTGGGGCGGGAAACTTTCCTTCAGAATCGGAGTTAGCGGTGAATCCGACCGAGTTAGGTCAGGGGTATCTGGCTGGCTCCACGACGGTGGGCGGCGAGAAAACCCCATTTTGGGAAACATGGTGGTTTTGGACTTCCATCGCTGCGGGTTTAGCTCTTGCCGGCGGCCTCACTTATTATTTTGTCGTGGTCGATCAGCCAAAGAGCGGCGCCAACGTCGGCTTCAACTTACCGTAGCAAATTGGGGACAGTATACCCTTTCANNGAAAGGGTATACTGTCCCCAATTACTTAAGATCTTGGCAGTGAACGGTGATGCGCTCGTTGGGTTTGACCTGAATACTTCCAGAATATTTTCGAGAAGAAGTCTGACAGGAAATTTCGTGTTTGCCTTCGTCTAGAGGAATACCACGCGCTTTCGGGCCGGGGACGGTGCCCATTGGCTTATTATTTACAAACAATTGTGCGAACCCCTCGAGCGGCGCGATGACATCGATGCTGCCCTTCCCGGAGCTTTGGGTGACGCTTTTTTTAGGAGCGGGACTGGGCGCGGGCGTCGGTTTTTTTTGCGGCTTCTTTGCCTCCACGACTCTCTTGGCTTCAACCACTTTCTTTTTTGGAACGGGCTTGGGTTTTGGCACCACAGCGGGCGTAGCTGCGGGAGTGGGTTTAGGAATTGGCTTTTCCTCGATCGGATCCTCTCGGCCGGCATTGTCCAATTTTTGATCGAGATCCGGTGTCGGCGGAGGAACGTTTTTAAGGTTGTCGAATTGATCTTGAGGAAGAGGTGGAGGGGGCGGACGCTCCATCGAAATCGCAGTTTCAGAGTCTTCCTCCCTCATGACCGAAGAATTTCGTTTCATTTGAGGTTGAAAATAAATGAGTGCGGCAGCCGCTAAGAAACAAAGCACAATGAGTATTCGAAGGAACCGCGCTTTCGTTTGTTTTCCATCCATCGGTTCCGCGGTCACCGACTCTTCATTTCGATGCTTTGAACTATCATAGGCTTCGGTATTGCCGCTGAATGGGCTTCGCTTGAAGGCAATGTTTGTCTTTGCATTCTGCAATTGTTCGGTGGCGTTGGCCGGGATTTGAGCGAGAGCCTTTAATAGATTTTCTTTCTCGGACGAAATCGTCTCCGCGAAAAGTGTCTTCATGAAGGCCGAGAGTTCTTGCGAGGAATGATTGAATTTTTGTTCATGGGAGAATCGAGTGAGATCTGTCAGAAATTCTCCGGAGGATCTGTAGCGCTGATATTGATCCTTCGCGAGCGATTTTAAGACAATGCGATCCAGTTCCGGAGGCACATCGGGATTTTTCTCGCTGGGCGCGGGGACTTTTCCTTCCTTCACTCTTTCCAGCGTTTCCATATCCGTCTTTGCCCTAAAGAGTCGCTCGGAAGTTAAAAGCTCATGCAAAATTACTCCGCAGGCGTAGATGTCCGAAGTCTGATCGATCACTTTTCCGGAAGCTTGCTCCGGCGACATGTAGCTAAACTTACCTTTTAGAACACCAGCTTCGGTCTTTGAGATCTTGGATGCAGCTTTGGCAATTCCGAAATCCAAAATTTTTACTTCGCCTTCGTAGGAGACGATGATGTTTTGAGGACTCATGTCGCGATGGACGATCGAGAGCGGATTGCTCGATGAATCCGTTTTTCGGTGGGCGTAATCTAATCCCTTCAGCACCTCGACCATAAGGTAAACGGATTGCTCGATGCTAAGGTGAATCCCTCTTTGCGTGGCGGACCGAGTGACATCCCGCATGTTTTTCCCATCAATGTATTCCATCGTGATGTAGAGCGTGGCATCGACCTCGCCGAGTTCGTATATTTGGACGATATTTGCTTGAGTAAGCTGGGCCGCGATCTTAGCCTCGTCTTCGAACATTTCAACGAATTCGGGATCTTCGCTCAGATGCTGCAGAATTTTTTTGATGACGACGATCTTTTCAAAACCTCGTACACCGATTTGCTTGGCCTTAAAGATCTCGGCCATACCGCCCACGGCAATACGCTGGAGCAGATAGTAATCTCCAAAAGGTTGGACGCGAAATGTAGGCGTCTTTTCCAAGCTCATGCGGTTTAAATGGTCCCCGTAGACAGAAAATCTCTTTTCCACAATAACATAGGTCAGTGAGCGTCATGGGTCGTGAAGTTTTGAAATCCTACGAGAAGTTTACTTCTTCGAGTTTGAGTGCGGTGTGTCTCGGCAATTTCGATGGCGTGCATCGAGGCCATCAGAAAATCATTTCGACGTGTTTGGATATCGCTTTGCGCAAGAAGCAGAGTCCCATTTGCTTTAGCTTTGATCCCCATCCTAGCAAAATTCTCCGACCTGATCGCGCTCCCAAACTGATTCTCACTCCGGAAGAGAAATTGGAAATGCTCATGAATTTTCCTTTCTCAACGATTATCAATCAGACTTTCGATCGTCGTTTTTCCGAAATGAGTGCCGTACATTTTGCCGAAAATATTTTAGATGCTCGACTGCACGCCAAGGACATCGTGGTGGGAAGAAATTTTCGATTTGGAAAAGGGGCGGCCGGCACTCCCGATCTGTTGGAACAATACAACCATTGGACGGTTGATGTGGTTGAACCGATTCCCACTCAACAAGGTAACGTGATGAGCAGCACGCGAATTAGGGAGTGGATTTCTTCTGGCGAGATTCAAAATGCGAATGAGGCTCTGGGATATCATTATTTTCTCACTGGCATAATCGAGCCGGGCGATGGAAAAGGAGGGCCTTTGGGATTTCATACGGCTAATCTGCGAACCGAGAAGGAGTGTCTGCCGGGTAATGGGGTTTATGCTTCCGTTTATTGTGATTTAGAAACGGGACGATTCTTTCCTGCGGCCACCAATGTGGGTGTTCGACCGACGCTTCATGGAAGAGAATCCAAAAAGACGATTGAATCCCATCTCATGCAATTTTCAGGAGATCTTTATTCGCGAAAAGCGCGCCTCTATTTATTAGAGAAGATTCGGGACGAGCGCCAATTCTCAGGACTGGAAGAGCTTCGGGGGCAGATCGGTAGCGATGTGCAAAAAATTCTGGATATTCTTTTCGCTACGAAAATATTTTCAGCATTTGATGCGACGCAGTCCTGGAGTTTGTCTCAGAGCCCCACCCTGGCGCCGTTCTTTAGAAGTTTTCCACGTTTAGCTTAACCGCCTGTCTAACGCGTTGCCGACCGAACCAATTTTTGGCGCAAGTCGTCACATTTTGTCCGGGGTGCGCTACACTATCGTATATAGCGCAACGCGCGAATGCGTAAGGGGAGTAGTTACAAATCATGGCAACGTTACCTTCCAATCGGTTAGGCGAACTTCTCGTCCGTGAAAATTTGATCTCGGCGTCTCAACTTATGAAGGCGCAAGAGGCGGCGCGAACGGGAGGGGGTCGACTTTCTGCAAGTCTTACAAAACTTGGATTTATCAAGGAATCTGATCTCACCAATTTTCTGAGTAAACAGTTTGGTGTTCCTTCGATTGATCTTACGTCATTTGATATCGATGCGGAAATCATTCAACTCGTTCCACAGGACGTCGCAGAAAAACACTTAGTGATTCCAGTTAACAAAGTTGGCAGCAACCTCATTGTTGCGATGAGCGATCCTTCTAATATTTTTGCAATCGACGATATTAAATTTCTAACGGGGTATAACGTCGAAGTGGTCGTGGCCAGTGAGATAGCGATCAAAGCCGCCATCGATAAATATTATCAAAGCGATGAAATGAAGTTCAGCGAGGTCATGGCTGGATTTGAAGACGAGGAAGTTGAAGTCGTCGCTGCCGATAAGGACATGAATCTAGCGGATCTCGAAAAATCTTCCGAAGATGCGCCGGTCGTTAAGTTGGTGAATCTGATTTTGATGGAAGCCATCAAGAAGGGTGCTTCCGATATTCACATTGAACCTTATGAGAAGGAATTTAGAGTTCGCTACCGTATTGACGGTGTTCTTCAAGAACAAATGCGTCCTCCTCTCAAGTTGAAAAACGCTCTTCTCTCGCGTGTGAAAATTATGTCTCAGCTCGATATTGCTGAGAGACGCCTTCCCCAGGACGGTCGTATTAAATTGAAATATGCCAAAGGCAAGGAAATGGACTACCGGGTTTCCGTTTTGCCCACGCTCTTTGGTGAGAAGGCGGTGCTTCGTCTTTTGGACAAGGGAAATCTGCAGCTCGACATGACCAAACTTGGATTCGAAGAAAAGGCCTTGGCCGATTTTAAGAAAGCGATCCATCAGCCCTACGGTATGGTTCTCGTCACGGGTCCTACGGGATCTGGTAAAACGACGACGCTGTACTCTGCTCTCTCCGAGCTCAATCAAATCACTGAGAATATTTCTACTGCGGAAGATCCCGTCGAATTCAACCTGCTCGGGATCAATCAAGTGCAAATGCATGAAGACATTGGCCTCAACTTTGCAGCGGCCCTTCGCTCATTTCTGCGGCAAGATCCCGACATCATCATGGTGGGGGAAGTTCGAGACTTCGAAACCGCTGAAATTGCAATTAAGGCCGCTCTTACGGGTCACTTGGTGCTCTCCACATTGCACACGAATGATGCGCCAAGCACGGTCAGTCGTCTTTTAAATATGGGGGTAGAGCCTTTCTTAGTGGCTTCTGCGCTCAATGCCATTGTGGCTCAACGTTTGGCTCGCCGAATTTGTGGCGAATGCAAAGAGGAAATAAAGGTGCCCGTGCAAACTCTTCTTGATATCGGGGTGAATCCAGACGCCGCCCCGTCGATGAAAATTTATCAAGGCAAGGGCTGCAGCAACTGTTCGAACACGGGATACAAAGGTCGAGTCGCTCTTTATGAAGTCATGGTCATGAAAGACGAATTGAAGGAATTCGTTTTGAACGGCGCAAGTACCGCTGAGCTCAAACGAGAAGCCATACGTTTAGGAATGCAGACGTTGCGTATGTCGGCAATCAACAAAATCAGGGATGGAGTTACCACCGTGGAAGAGGCAGTACGTTGTACCGCTTCCGACCACACGTGATCGATGGAGTGACGCGATCAAAGTGCGGATTTGTTAGGGGAGAGGAACCAGACGATGGAAGATAAAGTCGATCCAAATAACATTACCGGCGTCAACGAAAACCAAGGGCTGAGTCTCCATCAGTTGTTGAAAACGATGTTAGACAAAGGCGCGAGTGATTTGCACATTACCGCGGCGACACCGCCGGTCATTCGGGTTGATGGAGAATTGATTCCATTAAAAGCGCCGCCCCTTACACCCACGGATTGTAAACGCTTGTGCTACAGCATTCTTACGGATCAACAGAAATCACGATTTGAAGAGGAGTCGGAATTGGATCTTTCCTTCGGAATGAAGGGACTTGCGCGATTTCGAGCAAATATCTTTCTACAGCGCGGTGTGGTGTCGGGAAGCTTTCGACAAATTCCCTTCAAAATTCAAACCTTTGATGAGCTTGGTTTGCCGAAAGTCATTTCCGATTTGTGCGAGCGCCCTCGCGGTCTCGTGCTTGTGACGGGCCCTACCGGCTCCGGAAAATCCACGACGTTGGCGGCAATGGTAGATAAGATCAATCGCGAAACCCATCAGCATATTCTTACGATTGAAGATCCTATCGAATTTTTGCATCCGCATAAGAGTTGCATCGTCAATCAAAGAGAGGTGCATGCTGATACGGAAAGTTTCAAGAAGGCTTTGAAGTATGTGCTTCGTCAGGATCCAGATGTGGTTCTCATTGGTGAGTTACGAGATTTGGAAACGATCGAGGCCGCTCTTTCGATCGCAGAAACGGGTCACCTATGTTTTGCAACTTTGCATACAAACTCTGCGGTGCAAACGATCAATCGTATTATCGATGTCTTTCCACCTCATCAACAACCTCAGATTCGTGCCCAGCTTTCCTTCGTGCTTGAAGGAGTCATTTCTCAAACCTTGATTCCTAAGGCGTCCGGAGTGGGGCGTGTGATGGCTTGCGAAATTATGATTCCAAATGCCGCCATTCGAAATCTCATTCGCGAAGATAAGCTCCACCAAATTTATTCTCAGATGCAGATCGGCCAAGGAAAACACGGAATGCAGACGCTTAATCAAACGTTGGTCAGTCTTTACCAGCGGCGATCGATCACTATGGATGATGCGATCGCAGCGACTAGTGAAGTGGATGAATTTAGAAACATGATTATGCAAAATGCAAATGGGCCCGCTCAGCCCAGTCTCGCCGGACAATCGCCCAAGAGAGGGAGGGAATAATCTATGCCAATGTATAAATGGGAAGGCATTGCCCGGAACGGCCAAGTTAAATCTGGAACGAAAGAAGCAGCGAACGAAGGCCAAATTCTTCAATACTTGCGAGCTCAGCAAATTCGTCCGAAGAAGATCAGCGCTTCTCGGGGCGGAGGCGGTGGTCTCGCCAACATGAACTTCTCTTTTGGCTCGGGCGTTTCTCAAAAGGAAATTGTGGTTTTCTCGCGACAGTTTGCAACCATGATCGATGCCGGTTTGCCTCTGGTTCAATGTCTCGATATTTTAGGATCCCAAGCCGCGAATCCAGCCTTTAAAAAAGTTGTGAAGGGCGTGCAAGCGGATGTCGAAGGCGGATCGACTTTTGCCGATGCGTTGAAAAAGCATCCAAATGTATTTGATGCTCTCTATGTGAACCTCGTGGCCGCCGGAGAAGTGGGCGGTATTCTAGACGTCATTCTTCAGCGCTTGGCCTCCTATCTTGAAA
>DDSI01000162.1 GCA_002343335.1 Bacteriovoracaceae bacterium UBA2394 | reverse complement strand
GCGAAAGTGCTTTCGGATTTGCGCGAACGACATCCCAACATTCGCGCCAACAGCGTCGAAGAACTCTACGAGCTCTGGAAGCGCGGCAATAAATTTGAAGAATGGGAAGCCGTGGAGAAAGTGTTCGACGATATGGGCAATGCCCTTGGCATCATGCTCGCCAATGTGGTGAACACGCTCGATCCTCAGGCGATTTGCTTCGCCGGCGGACTCGTTCACACCTGGAAGGCCTTCAGCCGAAAGATGATCCAAATCACGATGGAGCGAAGCTATGTCGCTCGTCACAACAAATTGAGAATCTTGAGCACCTCGCTTTTGAAGAATTCCAATTTCATCGAAGCAGGTGTGGTCGGAGCTGCCGCCTTGGTTTTTGTGGACGCTGCCCGCAAGCAGACGAACGTAGAAATAAAGACGGTGAAGGCCCCCGCAGAAGGTGGAACGGCTTCGTCATTGAAGGCGGTCGCAGGAGCGAGCGCGGCTTAAACTTCGCTCTTTTGAACAAGTTCTACCAGGATTCCGCCCATGGCTTTGGGATGCAAAAAAGCGATCTCATAGCCATCGGCTCCAATCTTGGGAATCTCATCGATGAGCGGAACGCCCTTTGACTTCAATTCTTTCAATTTCGCCCGCAAATCTTCTACGAAAATGGCAATGTGATGGATGCCGCTTCCGCGCTTTTCTAAAAAGCGAGAGATCGGCGAATCTGGCGTCGTCGGTTCTAAAAATTCAAATCTAACGCCTCCAATAGAAACGAACTCGGTCCGCACTTTTTGAGTGGGAATCTCCTCCACATGGCCCGATGGCTTCAAATTGAGAACGCTTTCCACCTTGCCGAGCACGTCCTTTAGTTCAGGCACGGCAATCGCAATATGTGCAATAGTATAAGAATCGTGATTCTGTGGCATGGCCACTACGTTAGCAGAAGCCGATTTTGAGTCGAGCCCACTCGGCACAAGAAAATCATATGCGTGGGACCAAAGAGGCATCGAAGTGCGACATTTGTGCCCTAGTTTTAGGCGTTGGGGTGTCCCATGCACACCCCTTTTAGGCCTCAGAAAAGGCTTATAGGCCTCGAATTCCTGGCATCGACTTTGCACCTGTAATGTTTGTTCGCATTTGCGAAAGGGAAACAAAGAGTTCAGACCTAAGGGGGTACATCATGGAAGCTGAAGCCAGCATCATCGCCAAAAAAGTTCGTAATTATATCGTTCTCGCCAATGAGTCTGTGGATCATTCCACTGCGACTGAAGACGGCGGCGTTTTAAAGAATATCGCTCTCATCCTTTTGATGGGTGCTGCGATTTGTTTTACGCAAGCCACCTTGTTTTCCGTAAAGCTCATCAAACGAATTGAAGCCTAAGAATTTTCGGTCGGCCTCAGGGAAATGCGACCACGACGGTCGCGAACTGATTCACCAGGCCGACATATTCACCATTTGTTGCGACGCCCAGTAACGGTGTGTTGGGGAAAATCTCGCGTACAATTTCCATATCACTCGTCGTGCGATCTCGATCGCGCCAGTGATTGGAAGCGCAGAGAAGAAGTAAGAAGCTCGAATTGGCATTCTCGGCCCGCATCTTCTCCAAAGAAATTCGAAGATCATTTTCTAAATATTGCGGCTTTTTTTGACCCAAAAAATGATCGCAGCTAAAATCCAGGCCCTGCCCCACGGCGACCATCCCGGTAGTCATTTCCGATCCCAGAAGGGGAATGGCACGATAAGCCTCTCCGAAAGCTCGAATGCGAGTCGCTCCAGAGGGTTTAGGACGCTCCACCAAATAGAGATTCCCCATATGCTTTCGAAAATCGTCCGGAGACATCATCGGCAGATCGTCGATGGTCATCAAATGTTCGCACAGTTTATAAAAGGCAGGTTTTTCATCTACTTCGATAATCAGGTTTTCGGACATCCGATTGATGGAGATAGACTGCAGCTCGGGTCGAATATTTTGAGCAAGTCCCAGCCAGGTTTGAACGCCTTCGAGCCCCACTCCCACCATGGCATTGGTGTAGACTTCACCGCAACATACCACGGACGACTGAGGCACCGAAAAACTCGTTCCAAATCCTGTCATTTGCGTCTGGGGAAAATGCTTTTCTAAAAATGAAAGTCCCATTCCAGGAACAAAATTAAGCGAGTCCGCAATTAAAAATACGAAATCGGAATTCTTTGTCGACTCGCGAAGGCGATCCCCCATTTGTCTGGCGATCTCCGCAGCCCAAACTTCCGCCTTTTCTCTGAGACTATGAACCTTCAAGAAATAGGGGGTGGCGGGAAGATCCTTAAAACTTGCGACCACCATTCCGGTTTCTGCTTCAAAACCCTCGCGATCACCGAAGGCTCCCCAAGTCGAAGATCCTAAATGAGGAATCTGACGAAAGACCTTTCGAAAGACACTTCCGAGTGAAGCCAGATCCAATCCGTGATCGTAGGAATAGAATACTAAACAGAAATCGGCCGTGGTGGATTGCATTGCTTTGAGCGAACTGCGAAATGCTTCCTGTAAAGCAGCCTCAGGCTCTCGCAGTTTCGAAATTCCAAAACCGATTCTCATTGAAAAATTCTACACGCGGAGCGGTTGGAGTTGAAAATATTCCTCTGGGATTTTTACATCTTCCAGGCGTACGCTCCGGCGAATGCTTTTTTTGTAAATTCCTAACTTCGGATTGACCTCCGAGAGATCTAAGAGTGTGGGTCTCGGGAGCAGCTCGCCTTCGGCATTCTTTAAAACACTTACGATGGGTCGCTGAAAGCGCAGAGGATCGGAGCCTCCCGCAAATACTTGCGCAATCTCTCCGGATTGTAATTCAACGAGCGTGCCAATCGGATAGACGCCAATCCAATTCACGAACAACTTGATGAGTGTGATATCTACATTGTGCGGTTCTTGAATAAGAGCTGAAAGCGCTTCGTCCGGCAGATACACGCGTTTCGCGGGCTCAATCCCCTGACGATGAGACGAAGAGGTTGTGGTCATTTCTTCAAACAGACCCACAATACGAACCATTCGCGAGAAGAAATGCGCGTAGCACTTTGTATTGGAGGGTGAGAGCAAATAAATCCCTTCTTCTCCAAAGGGTTTGGTCCATTCAAATAAAACGAGTCGCTGCAGATCCGAAAGAGGCCATACATCTTTTAAGGAGTCGAGAATTCGCATCAAACTGACCTCGACGCTTTCGCCAGGCTTGGTCCGCTTTTCTGCAAGGCGGGTAAGAGGATGAGCCAAAGCGGCGCCCCCTAATTCCACCACAACACTCATCGGAAGACGAAGGGCTCTGCCCCAGGCCACTGCCATAAAACAAGCGTTGACAGCCTGGGTTGGCAACGGTCGTTCCGCTCTTTTCACGGACACCAGTCGGAGCATATGGACTAAATCTTCGTCGGCCATAAGGACCAGTTCCTGGATGGAAGATTCTGCTGGGCTAAGATCAAACTTTGCAGCCTGTTCTAAGTTTTCAAAAGCGACTTCGGTAAATTTTAGAAGTCTCTTATAAAGTGCGGCGATGATGTGCTCGACATCATTAATCACATCGTCAGAATCGGATCCGACATTGATAACGCCACCCATCTCTTCGACTTCAAACTCTTTAAACCCTCGATCCTCCAAGAACTCTCGAATTTTGGTAGCCGCGCCGTCTTCTTTGACGACATTTACGACGCACCATAGAAATTCTAGAAGTCTTTCAGCTGTGGTCTTTTGCAGAATCTTGATTCCACCGATTTTTCGAGCACGATAAAACCGAGTGAGGTAGCGATAGAACTGAAACTGTCGAGGCTTTGGTCGAATGGACTTTCCGTTCAAGAAGATGACTTCACCGCGAATAGTGAGTGAAACGCCAAGATTCCCTTCCACTTTCATGATGGACTCTAAAACGCGCGCAACTTCGACGATGGATTTGGAAAAGATCGCATTGGAGGGATCATGGAGCTCCGCCAATCGGAAAAATTGAAACAGACTTTTAATANNAGGCCGCGGAAAGGATGTTTCTGGAAACCGGATCGGCTCCCTTCAATTCCTCTAACGCCTGCTCCTGCGCGCCCGCCATTGAATCCTGTTTCATTGGGACCTCAATCTGTTTTTCAACTCCGAACTCTGAAACAAGAGTTGAGACTCTCGCTTAACCCATTCTTCGAGCTTTGATCGGAGACGCTTATCTCGCGTCTGCATTGCCGCCAGTAAAATTGCTTCACGCTCTCTTGGAAATTTTGCCCAGAAAAATAAGCGGCGACCGGCTACGAAAGGCTCGAAAGCCGTTAAACTCTGCTGACCGAGCGCATCCAGAGCCGCTCGAACCCACAAAAACATTAATTCTTCGTCGGATTGCATCCACGAATTCTCTTTGACGATCTGCTGAAGAAATGCCCCCCAATGAGTGATGTCTTGCTCCGCGAGAAGAGATTTAACCCAAACCTTTCGATCGCCTTCATTGAGCCGACCGAATAGTCGCAAAGCATCGGCCGTGGACAGCTTCAATCCGCCAATGGATGGCAACGCGGAACGAACCACTTCGATGGAGCGATGAGTGAGACATCGCTGCAAAAATGTCCCTCGACCCTTCCAAGACCCCGCGGATTGTACCGAGTGAATGAGCGGCAGCAACAATCGATCTGCCAGCCGAGAGAAGACGAACTCCTCAGTTCGGTGTTCCACGAGAGCCATCGTAAAGGCTTCAAGTTTTCCAGCGCCACCTTGGTCAACGACCCGCTCGATGAGCGCAAAGAGTCCCTCGTCGTCTAAATACTTCATCAGCGCTTTGCAAATGGAGACACGATTTGCCTGCGAAAATGAATCCGCCAAAGTCTGAATGCGCTTGGGATGCTTCAAGCCTTTTTGAATGAATTCACTAATTTTCTGAATTCCTTCTGCGGCCTTGGATTCACTCTTCAGCCGATCGATTTCGGATAGTACAAAAGCCAAAATTCCTCCGTGGAACCTTTCCACGACCGCCCCAATTGTTTTCGCTAAGTTCGATAAGAAAGCGTCAGTCGCCAGTTGCGAAGAAGTGCGCAGGAGACTGAACTGATGAGCGATTAAATTGAACTGCACTTGGTTTTCGTCGTAGCTCTCTAGCTCTGCCGCAAGGGATTCGATCTCCGCTTGTTGAAAACGAACAATTTTTTGAGCTCGATCCGACAAAGAGACATCTGCCAATTCCTCGCGCATCGTGTCGATTTGCTTTTCATTGAGATCCTCAACTTGACCCATGGCTTGCAC
>DDSI01000043.1 GCA_002343335.1 Bacteriovoracaceae bacterium UBA2394 | reverse complement strand
TACGGTCATGGAATGCTTAACGCCTATGGAGCCGTTGAATTTGCGAAAGCCTATGCTGAAACCAAAGATTACAAAGTCGCGGAAGAGCAGATTGCCAAATTGGCAAAAGATTTTTTTCAGATTGCTCAGAAATCTTTAACGAACATTTTAAATTCCGCTTCACGAGACAAAGATGAAATAGATCAGTCCATTCAGATGGCTCGTCGTGCTTATTTTTTAGCACCTCATGAGCTTGCTCATCGGGAATTAGCGTTTCTAAGTGAATTCACTTTCGGCAAGCGATGGGACATACTCGTCGGAGCACAAAATCTCACCACTGAATCAGTGTCCCTGGAAAATTGGAATAAGCATCTTAATCCTTGGTTAACGGACTCACCAGATAGAGACTTAGCGCAGGCCGACCGTCGTCAGCTTATTTTGAATTTGATTTCCCGCCTACCCGTTTCAAAGCCCGCCCACAGATGGAGCCTCGACGAAATCGACGCTTCGATTCAGATCGCTATTGAATCACAGAAAGCGAACGTGCCCTATCTAGACATTCCACTCTGGACGAGAGCACATTTTGCGACTCTTCGTCCTCGATTTATTGGCCACGAGCCAAAACAGAGATTTTCGGGAGAGCAGATTCTCCATACTTTAGATCGACTTAACGCATTGGCTAATTACAAAGATAAAAATCATTTAGCTTATGTCTTAAGTGAAGGCGTGTATCCGCAGGACATTATCCGCGATCTAACTGACGCTCAAGTTATAGAAAGAGTGAGTAAGGCATTTGAAAATCCGATCAATGTGAATACTTACGTGAATAGTGGCTATTATGACTTAATGGCTAGTCTTCTGACCGCCCTCGAAGCTCGAGGTTCTAAGGCCATTACTTCCGATCTTACGGAAAAGTTTAGATCCATTGTGCCTCGTGGAGAATATTTTTCTCAGCTTGAACACTCGCTACTCACGCTGAATACAAAAATCGCTAGTCCTCAACCGACTGGTAATCCAGTAGTTTTTAAAACAGCGGCCGAAGATATCGCAGAGCTCAAAGAAAAATTGAAAGTTCTGAATCCGGATTATCGATCGTGGCGATCTGTGTTACGACTAAGCCCCTCTCGCGACGTGATCCAAGACGGGAAGACGATTCATCATATCAGCAATTGGAAGGAATCCTTCGGACAGGATGCTGATTTAGCAAAGGCACTCAAAGAGAAGTGGGATGTCACACCACCCGATATCCAAAGAAAAATTTTAGACTCTTATTCCGAAACACTGGATTTATCAGGCGTAGATAAAATGCCGAAAGACTTGCTCCAAATTCTTTTTGATACGAACGCGTCGGGCGTTGAAGATTCACTGCGACACTGGCTATTGAAGGGGAATGCAGTTCAATACCGGTTGGCAGTGAATACACTAATTTCTAACAAAAAATTTGTTGAAGCCGATGCGCTCGCAATTTTGAAAAACGAAGCGAAGGCCGTTCCATCCAGGGCTACAAATCTCCGCCTTTCGCATTTATCCATTCAATTAGAAGGACTAGTGAAAGACAAGGTTGTTTCGGACGCCACCGCCTATGAAATTATGAAAGATTCTTTAGGGGACGGTTACGCTGAGTTCCTTGAGGAAGCCGGTCGGTTACGTCAAAATCATTCCATCGTAAATTCGAAGACCGTGGTGAAAGTTGAAGTTGTAAATACAATTCGCGATTTCATCTACGAAACGGTTCTTTTACGCGAAGATTTACCTTCCATGTGGGTGCAAAACTTCATTGTTGAATCCAATCATGCCGCGAGCGCTGCTTCAGTGGCGTTACTCGCATTAGAAAAATCCCCGAACGACGAAAATCTTTCCTCCGATCTCTTCCGTAAGCGAGTCTATGCTGCGCAGTTCTTCGAGATCGCGTCCCATTTGTTTCAATTGAAATTGCATCTCGACCCCGATTTCCTGCCCGCAACCTCTGACGAACTCGCTACATGGATTGATTTTTCAACCTATGGATCAGATCTTCGACTTGGAAATCTTCAAGCCCTGATGAAGTGGATGATTGCAAATAAAGATAAAGTCTTACCTATAATGGAACAGTTGAATAATGATCGACCTGACCGTCTAAACCTTGTCGAAAGCCTTGATCTCTCAAACCCAATTATTTCTGAGAGTTATCTCGTTTCGGAGAGTGGGGACGATTTGTGGATCAAAGGTGAATTCAATTTGAGAGCGGGCCATCCTAAAGATTATGGCTTCAAGGTAAACACCCTAAGCGGATTGTGGTTTATGTATGAATTGGAGAAGGGTCGATTCAAAGTAGGTACCACTGATATATATGAAACTTCCGACCAAAATCGCAGTGTTCTTACTAAAATGAGAGAAGACCGATTTGCGGTGGACGGATATAAATCAGACTTATTCTTCCGCTTAACGCTGGATCCAAGTCTCATCGAGAGCCGCATAAGAAACGCAAAGACGCCGGAGGATTGGTATCAGATCATTCTCTTCGGCCTTGAGGCCCACGCATTGACCGCCATCTCTGACAATGCCGTAGCTCTTCAAAGCATGACCCAATTGATCCTTCCCGCTCTTAAGGCTCAGTTCTCAAATATTCGCGCAAGTGATCAGAAAGGAGCCCATAAGCTCCTGCTAGTCTTCGAACGAGGTTTGAGCTTTGAAAGGAAAAAACTTCCGGAAGCTGATCAAGATTGGCTCGATAAACAATTTGTGGAAGGTTTTGCGGATTCGCCGGGAGCCCCTTTGACCAATCTCTATTATGAGGCCATCGCAAAACGAGGTGCTCGATCTCCAAAGTTCCTATCAGAACTGAAGGCATTGAATACGACAGGCTGGGCGACTGAGAAACTAGGTCAATGGCAATCCCTAATCCATGAACTTGAGAAAATTCCGGCGCCGAATCCCTAAACGGATCAAATTGACCGTTTTTTTGGATACGCAAAATAGGTTCTAAAACCCCGCAAAGATTGCGGGATTTTGATGACATTTGTCATCAGAGGCAGTTTCGAGCGCTTAAGCATCTAGGCGCTACCGGCATGTCTTTTGCTCTTTTAAATGCCTTATGGGCTGGGTGAGCGATCTATTTCGGCTAGTCATGGCCGTCCATTTCATCGCTATTTTAAGTATCTCGCAGACCTTTGCGACGATCGAATGCACTCCTGCCGTCCGCGCGCTCTTAGGTAAAGACGCTGTTTCGACTCTGGCTCCTCTTCAACTCGCGAAAGCTCCGGCCAACGCCACGCTCGGAGATCAAATCCTCGTCGATCAAATGAATGTTCTCATTCGACGTTCAGAAATTCTATCCACGGGTTTTGCACAGCTGACTGAGAATGAAATCCGACAGCTTTCTCTTCTCGCCTTTGAGCTCGAAAAACTTGCTGGCGTAGTTGGAGAGCAATCGCATCTTGGCGAACACTCGCGCACGTACGCTTCAGAAAAAGTGCGAGAAGCCCTGAAAGCGGGAAATCTATCGGAAGCGCGTCTGCAAATGCTCACCCTTATCCATGATCTCGGAAAATCGCTCACAAAAAAAATCGACGTCTTAGAGAATCTTCCTGAGGATCATCCGCTTAAAATCTCTGGGGCGAATCTTCAAAAGATAAAAGCATTCCAAGCCGGTCTTCAAACTCGGTTTCCCAATGACTTTTTTGCACGAGAAATTCTTCCCCATGAATTTGGCTCCTTCCTTTTGATTCAAGCGTTAGGAGAAAAATTGGGAATTGCATCGACGGACCTCGAAAGACTGAATGCTGAAGTGGCGGNNGTCGAACAAATTCGTAGGCTGGCCCTCGTTCGTTTCTAAATTAAGACAGCAAGGTTTTGAACTCCCAGAAGGGTTTGAGGACTACAGAAAGGTTCTCACGGCTGCGGAAAATGGAAATCCTCACACGGTTGTACTCACCGCGGTGGATCGCATTGTTTCCCTCACCCTTACTTCACAAAGAAAATTCTCTATGGGCTGGCCAGGAATGGTAGATCCCAACACAAAGGTAAGCCGTTGGGGCAATGATCTCATCAGCGCAAAGCTGGCGGAAAGTGCCCGCGCGGTGGAAAATGAATATCGCAATGTCATTTCTGTCTTGAGCACACNNCGCACACACATGCCGGCTGAAAAAGCCGAAGCGATTGCCAACGCCATCTTCGATGTCTACCGCGATGAAGTGGAGCGTCTGGATCGTTTTTCTAAGGCCTTTTTAGAAATGAAGGTGGACCCCCGTCAGCCGAAGCCACGAACTGACAATGAAGAAGGCGTCGTAGTCTATCGGTTTGAAAATGCTGGCAGCGGGAAATGGATGAAAATCACAAAGGATGGGAAAGTTTTCACCGGTTTTGACAATGGCTCTTGGTCCACGACTCCCCTGAAGTTGAACGTACCAGCCGGCACTCACCCAGCGGTCTTTGCGCTTTTTGACGTGGGTATCTTTGCGGATGAGAAATTTCAACCCGCCACTTTGGAATTTCCGCAGGTCCTTGTTCCGCCCGCTAAACCTGAATGGGTGGACACTTCGAACGGAGAGACCCAACTCGCTGAAGATCGAAAGACATTGCAAAACTATGGCCGCGTTCGCCTGGCTCGACCCGAAGAAATTCCTGAAGACATCAAAACTTCCAAAGTATTTGCCGAAGAGATTTACGTCGTGGAACTCACCGCTCCTCTGCAGCTCATTCGCGCTCAGTCACGAAATGAACCAACCATCGGCTCTCTTTTTGCACGAGATCAAAAGCAATATCAAAGTTCCGCTAAGCCCGGCTTTTTAAACACCGACACGCAAGACTATTCCAGTTTCTATCGGTTGGAATTTAAACCTGGCGATCGGATGTTCTTCAGCAGTGCAAAGCCCATCGCTGGAAATGACCATCCTGGAGGGCAGACTCTCTTTTATTACGATCAACAATCTCAACAACCTTTAGACATCACAAAATTTTCCGATGAAGGTGGAAATCTCGTTCGAAGGGTAAATAGCCTTCGAAGCAATGCTTCAGAATTATTAAATCTTCAGAAGGAGATCCGAGACGCCAAGACTGCGGCTGATCTAGACCGCGTCCAGTCTGAAATCGGTAGACGCTCAAGAAATGCCTTGAACCCGCCTGCCTATCGCGAAGATCTCGAATATCTTTCCTCCGAAATTTTAGAGAAAGGCGTTTCCCTTCGGGTGCAAATGGTGAGCAACCGCTATCGCGAGTCCTTTGCAGAAACGAACTCTCAGGCAAAATCTTTGGAGACGAAACAACAACTCGACTATCTCGAAGAACCTTTTGAAACGTTAGAAATTCCCGGCGTGACTAGCATTGAAAGCGCGCGGATGAAAGAGGAAGAATCTAACCTCTACGTTGCGCTCATGTATGCGCTTAGACTTTACCCCTCCGTGGATCCGAATAGTTTTTATATCGCTTCTCCAAAGACCGCGCCTCTTTCCGGGGCGAAAGTGTATTTGATCTACTCTCGAACGGAAGGAAAGGAAATTTTCATAGGCGCTTTGAAGATGCTTCCGGGATTTCATCCCAGTGGAGATGAGGCGAAGTCGCTCGACGTCCGAAGAAAAGCCCTCGCTCAGATCTTGAATAGCTTAGAGAGCGAAAGTGCATTGCGCGAAGCGGATGTAGAAGCGACATTTTCTCGCACCATCGGCCTTGGAAAGACGAACGATGGGCGATACTTCCAATTTACTCGCGCCGCTCAAGGGGAAGATCTCAAGCAGATCGTCAAATCTCGAAACTCAGAAAAGATTAATAAAGCAATGGCCGAAGCGGGAAATTCGATTGGAGACATTCACTCTCGATTTCGCGGGCACGTGAGTTTAGTGGGCGATTTGAATGCGATCGATCGTCTCAATGAAAAAATAGCTCCGTTACTGGAGCCCGCGTTCTCAAATCAATTTGCCGATCCTCAAACGGTGGCTCTGGCAAAACAATTTCAATCAACTGCCCGCACGATCATAGCCAGACATGCTCAAAATGAACGAGTCACCCCGGAGCTCTACGATCACACGCTTACGCACAATGATTTAAACTTAGGCAATGTCATCCATAACGATGACCCCAAAATCGCAGCGGAAGGCAGCTCAATCATCGACATCGAGGGATTTATCGCTTCCTTAGAAGGGCTGCGGAATCCGGCCGTGGACATAGGACGCTTCACGGGATCGCTTTATGCAACCGTGGCAAAGAGCGGGGGAACTTTTGCCGACGCTCTTCGCTATGAAAATGTATTTTTAGAATCTTATCGGAAGCGATTCCCACCGACCGATGAGAAGGCATTTCAAACGGCCGTCGCTTATTATCGACTCAGATATTTTGCACTTGAATTGATCGATCCTCGAACGGCTACTCCGGAGTCGGTGGCGCAAATACTCCGATTTCTTGCTGAGGATCCCAGGTTAAACGAAAGTTCAGTTTCCGCTGCAATTCCCTAATCGTCTCCCGAGGCATGTAATTTTGTGTATCAAGATCCATTAAGAATCTTTCAACTTGCTCATAACTGGCGTGATACCCCATCAGAGAACGGAGAGAGCTTAGGATGTCCGACGGCGAATTCGTCCGAATCATTTCGGGCGTGTAAAAATTCGCCATTTCTCGGGCTCGAAGGAGCACCATCACTCGCTTGAGGGGCGACAAATAGGAAATGGAATGGAAGCAGCCGGGAGTATAAACTCCGAGATCATCAATCTTCGGCGTGGCCGGCATTTCAGCAGGCGGTTCCATCTGACCGATGAGTGCGAGCAAGAGACCCGAGAGCGCAATCATGCGCGAGCATTTAGACCAAGTTTTCGCTTCCAGCAAGAGAGGTGCATTTTAGGGGTTCCCAAGGCGAAATAAGCCGCTATAACCACGCCCGTGAAAGCGAAACGCTCCCAACTCTACTTCGGCCGCAATATCCTCCGCGAGGCCGTGGCCGCCCGCGCGAGCCTGTCGACCCTCTATGTAGAGACGCGCGCGGCCTATGTTTTTGCGGAAAAAACATTGGGAAATGGCATTTCACATTCCAATCTAAAAATCGAGGAAGGCATCCCCGCGGAACTAAAAAACGAAGCCCACCAAGGTATCGCCTTTCGCACCAATCACGATTTTTACTCGCCGTTTGATATCAACGCCGCCGCGAAACATCGCTTCATCATCCTCTGCAATCATGTGGAAAATATTCCAAACCTCGGATCGATCGCCCGATGTGCTGCAGCCTTTGGCGCCGGCCTCATCATCCACGAAGACCAGCGAAGCGCTTCGATGACGGCGTCCGCCGTGAAGTCCTCGGCGGGCTGCGCGTTTCGAATTCAAATGATGAAAGTGAATTCTATGTTGGGAGTGGCGCATTCCCTGCGACAGCGAAGTTACTCGCTCGTCGGTCTCGATATCAGCTCCAAATCCATTCCACTTTATTCCTGGAAACCCAAATTCCCTCTTGCGCTCGTTCTCGGCTCCGAGGGCGACGGCATTGAAACGGATCTGAAAGAACTCTGCGATTCGCTTGTGAATATTCCCATGGAAGGAGGCGTAGAATCGCTGAATGTGAGTCACGCCGCTGGAATTGCGATGAGTTGGGCGGCGAGCTCGAGATCCTAACCAAGAAATTTCTATCCCGGAAGATGCGACGGAAATTCCCGCGCTGGTGGGACATGAAACCCCCATTAAAACCCGAGAGAACCCTCAAAAGGCTTCAATTCGAAACTTTTTGCATGGCATGAGTCTTGCTCTCTTACCTGAGTGAACAGAGTGAATAAGGGATCCGAAAGACACGTACAGGGAACCTCATTCAACTCCAAAAATTTTTAACTCAGCTTTGAGGGGAACATAAAAGCAAGGCTGGCAATCTACCCCCCTGTCATAAGGGAAAAAGACTGCCACCGACTTGGGATTCGTAGGGTTTTACATACATACACCAAGCCTTGCCACACGCCACAGACACCACACACAGGCTCTACGGTGAACAAGTCACGAAGAGACGAGAGTCCTCCTCCTCTCGTCTCTTCATTTTTTGCTCGGCTCCGCCTTCGCATTAACCTGAAAGTCCGGCATCGGGAAAGTTTGCCAAAGGAAACTTTCCCTTCAAATGACACCGCTCCGACTTCGCATTAACCTGCAGCTCAAGTATCGGAGACTTTTTCCAAGGGAAAAATCTCCTGCATAAGTAAACTCTTCAATAATTTAATCTTGAGACGAAGAAGCTAGCCGAATGCGTTTGATGATTCGATCGACGCTTTCCGTGAGAATTTTGCGCGCCTCAGGATTCAGATCTGCCATGAGCGCGACTTTGAGGACTTGAAGTTCGCCAATGGTGTCCTTTAAGGACTCTTTCGTCGTCCATTCGGCTATCAAACTTTGGGAGATTTCCGGCTGAACAATTGTCTTAAAGGAGGGCGGCTCCGCATCTGCCATTTTCTCGGGAGTAGCCGGTGCCGGAGCGACCACTACAGGAGCTTCTGGCAGTGTCCGAGTAATCTCGAGATTTTCTACCGGCGTTAAAAACGGCGGACCTTCGTCCTGCTGAACTTCCAACGAATTGATCCGAGTTTGAAAACGGGCCAACGCGGGCTCTAACATCTCGCGCTCTTCATTAGNNAGGACAAACGATAGTAATTGTATCGCGCACGAAAATAATGACGGTCGGAGCGGGTAAACTGTTTGGACTGAATAAGTTTAGTTTCTTCCGTCTGAATGGACTTCGAAATCGACCGAGCTTCCATTCCCAATCGAGCGTAAGCTTCTGGGCTAATTTGATCGATGATGTCCGCGTTCGATGACATTCCTACCTGGTACTCCAAACCAATCTGTCTTGTGACATTCGTAACAATGACATTTCCAAAAACCCTATCCCCCCAGTTTCATCAAGAAACGTAAAATAAAAACCTAAGTTTTGGTGAAGAGCCAAGTCAACGATTCCTCACGTACTTCCAATTTTTTTCTTACAGTCGTTAAAAATGAAATTTAATGGATTTTTAGGTACATGAAAAACGCTTGCCAAAAAAAATTATGAGGATCGCTTTGTCCTCGTTGTTTTCATAAGACGTTGACTTCAAATCTAAGAATCCCTAGTTCACTGGAATGGGTTTTAAGGCGGGTGTTTTCACGGCATGTTTTATCTTTTTCATTACATTTCTTCCAACGATGGGTTCGGCTCAGACGAATGTTCCACCGAACACTCTGACTAAGAGAGTCATCTGCGGTTGTTTCTTTCTAGATGCAGATACTTTGGAAGGCGTTGGAGATGCTCAAGTCGATTGTCGAATCAATCCAAGAGACGGCAGCACTCCAGAATGTCGGTCTGTTCAGCGAGAAGGCCTCCACTATGCGGCCTGTGGCAAGATGTTGAGCGATCCAGTTGAGCTTATGCTGATCGGTTACGAGATCATTTACCCCTATTGCACGAAGTACACCTTCTACGAAAGCGCGCTTCCGACTCCCACGGACCACTAGTGACGCAATTCTCCTTTGTAAAACTCAGCCCTTTCATCAATATGTGGGCATGACCAAGAAGACCAAGTCCCGCCCTGCCAAGAAGGCGCCTTCATCCTCCTCCGACCTCGAGGGAATGGGCTATGAAGATGCACTCACCTATCACGAATATGCTTCGCTCGATAAGAATGTACGCCTTCCCGGTAAGTTAGAGGTCATTGCAACCAAGCGCTGCGTTTCTCAGCGCGATCTCTCCCTTGCCTATTCTCCAGGCGTTGCAGCTCCTTCCCTTGAAATTGCAAAGGACCCAGGAGCCGCCGGAAAATTCACAGGTCGCTCAAATTTGGTCGCGGTCATCTCAAATGGGACCGCGGTGCTCGGCTTGGGGGATATCGGACCGCTCGCTGCCAAACCCGTCATGGAAGGAAAGGCGGTTCTCTTTAAAAAATTCGCCAACATCAATGTCTTTGACATCGAATTGGCCGCCAAAGATCCGGACGATGTTGTTCGCGCGTGTGAAATGCTGGAGCCCACGGTGGGTGGAATCAATCTGGAGGACATTAAAGCGCCCGATTGTTTTTACATCGAAGAAAAGTTGAAGAAGAGTTTGAAAATTCCCGTTTTTCACGACGATCAACATGGAACGGCAATCATCGTGGCGGCAGCGTTTATAAACGGAATTACGCTCGCGAAGAAAAAGGCTTCCAACGTAAAAGTGGTATTCAGTGGAGCGGGCGCCGCCGCCATTGCCTGCGCGAATATGCTCCAACAATTCGGAGTGAAACGTGAAAATATCACTCTTTGCGACAAGGATGGGGTTGTGCATGCGGGTCGAAAGAATATGGACCCCTACAAGGCGAGGTACGCTCACAAAACCAGTCATCGGGTTTTGAAGGATGCGCTGAAAGGGGCCGACGTTTTTATCGNNAGGCCATGATCAAACCCATGGCCAAGACGCCTCTTATTTTTGCGCTCGCCAATCCGTCGCCAGAGATCGGTTACGCGGAAGCCAAAGAAGTTCGTCCGGACGCCATTGTCGCGACTGGACGATCGGACTTTCCCAATCAGGTGAACAACGTGCTCGGGTTTCCATCTATTTTTCGCGGGGCCTTAGATGTCGAAGCCTCCCAGATTCATGAATCCATGAAAGTTGAAGCGGCCAAAGCGCTGGCAGCGCTCACTCGCGAAGATGTGCCCGATGCGGTCTCGCAAGTCTACGGTGGTCAGCACTTCGTTTTCGGCCCGGACTACATCATACCCAAACCTTTCGATCCTCGAGTGCTCTTGTGGGTAGCGCCCGCTGTCGCTTCTGCGGCTTTGAAAGCCAATGTGGCGAAAAAGAAGATCGACATCGCTCGCTATCGGGAAGAGTTAGCCGACTCCATGGACCGTTCGCGGCAAATCATGAATATCGCGATCAGCAAAGCCAAGGACAAGATCCGCCGCATAGTTTTTCCTGAAGGCGATTCTCTTAAAATTGTAAAAGCTGCGCATGCACTCCACCACGAAGGAATCTGCCAACCCATTTTGCTCGGGTATCAAAAACAAGTTTTGGGAATTTTTAAGGATTTGAATCTCGATCCTTCGGGAATTGAAATTGTCGATCCACGTTTTGATAAACGTCGAGAGGAATATTCGCAGAAACTTTACGAGATTCGCGCACGGAAGGGGATGCTGATTCGAGAGGCCCAGCAATTGATGGAGAGGCGAACTTATTTTGGTCTCATGATGGTACAAAATGGTGAGGCTGACGGACTCGTTTCGGGTGTCACCAAGACCTATCCGGAAACCATCCGTCCCGCGCTGCAAATTATCCGCATGAAAGACAAATATCGAACGGCAGCAGGTCTCTATATTATGATGATACGGGATCGATATTTCTTTTTCGCTGACACCACGGTGAATATTGATCCCACGGCCGAGCAACTTGCGGAGATCGCTTTACAGACAGCCGAGAAGGCTGAATTTTTCGATATTCCGCCTCGCATTGCATTTCTCAGTTTCTCAAATTTTGGATCCACCCCCCATCCTATCAATGACAAAATTCATAAGGCCGTTGAACTTGTACATTTGAGACGGCCCGACCTGATCGTGGACGGTGAAATGCAAGCGGACACGGCGGTAACCGCCGACCTGTTGGAAAATTATTCTTTTTCCACTCTCAAAGAACCTGCCAATATTTTAATTTTCCCAGCGTTGGCCTCGGGAAACATCGCCTACAAATTGTTGCAGCGCTTAGGCGCGGCCGATTTGATCGGGCCCGTGCTCCTAGGCCTCAACAAACCCGTCCATGTTTTGCAACAGGGCGCCGCAGTGGAAGAAATTGTTCGAATGGCGATCATCGCTTCGGCGGAAGCAAATGCCAATGCAACCTCTTCTAAAAAATTGAAATCATGAGCGCGATTCCGCGATTTTCCTATCTCGAGNNCGCGAGAATTTGCAGGACGGAATCTACGATGTGGCCGTGATAGGCGGAGGAATCACCGGCGCTGGCGTGGCCCGAGATGCCGCCCTTCGTGGCTTAAAAGTAGCACTTGTAGAAGCAAATGATTTTGCGTCCGGCACAAGTTCTGGCTCGACGAAGCTTTTGCATGGCGGCCTTCGCTATTTAGAAATGTTCGATTTCAAATTGGTATTCGATGCCATTCAAGAGCGCGAGAAATTAAAAACACTCTATGCTCCCTTCGTGAAAGAACTGGATTTTGTTTTCCCTACCTATGCAGGTCTGCCGCCCCCTCGTTGGAAACTGAACCTAGGATTGCACCTCTACGATTCATTTTCATTTTTTAGAGAACGTCACCAGAATCTAAATTCCTCGGAGGCAAAAGCGGCATTTCCCTATCTGAAAGCAAGCGGCCTGACCGGCGCCTGCGTCTACTCCGACTCTTTTGCAGAGGATTATCGCTTGGTCATCGAACTGGTGAAGTCGGCCCATCAGTATGGGGCCACATGCATTTCGCGAATGAGAGCTACTCAGGTTCAACGAACGGCCAACTCTGATCTTTTGAAAATCACACTTCATGACGAGTTTGAGCAAGGAAAGACAGTAAGCCTACAATGTAGAAGCGTCATCCACTGCGGCGGACCTTTTGCAGACGAACTCAGGCAGAAAATGGGGCTTCGAAAAATCTTGAAACTGACACAGGGCGTGCATTTTCTGATTTCTAAATCTCGGCTCCCGATTGATAAGGCTTTTGTCTTCGCCGATCCGGCTTTGCATCGCATTTTATTTGCGATCCCATGGAATTCGACTTTTTATATAGGCACGACTGATTCTTCCATCGCTCGTGCCGAGGACGCACGTGCCACGCCTGGAGATTTGGACTACGTGCTTCGAATTGTGAACAATTACTTTTCGATTCAATTGAAACCTTCCGATGTCATTCAATCTTGGGCGGCTGTTCGGCCTCTTCTACAGCCGGATGAGCAAGTTTCAAATTCTCAGATCTCTCGTGAGCACGTGATTTTAGAGGAGCCGGAAAGAGTCTTCCATGTCCTCGGCGGAAAGCTGACTTCTCACCGGCTGATGGCGGAAGAG